>NZ_JBEZLR010000010.1:0-152018 GCF_040652275.1 Streptomyces sp. NPDC048275 | reverse complement strand
CGGCCGAGTCGTCGTGGGGCGCCGGGCGGCGAAGCAAGGGAAGCCACGAGACGGCAGCCGCCTGATAGCCACACCCAGCACCCCTGGGCGACCCAACCCTACGAATGGCTCGATCAACCCGATCAAGACGGTAGAGCCGCCTGAGTTCTTCCTCGACCGGAATCTCGGCCGCCGTGTCGCCGAGGGGCTGAGAGCCTGCGGGTGGAAGGTTCACCGCATCGGAGACGTCTTCCCGGACGACGGGCAGAGCGTCCCCGACGAGGAGTGGATCACTCACGGTCTCGACCGTTCCTGGGTCCCGCTCTCGAAGGACGGGCGGATCAAGACGCGGGACCTGGAGATCCGGCCTGTCCTGGAGCGCGAGGCGGTGCTGTTCTACCTCGACAACCAGCAGTTGCGCAGCGTCGAGATGGTCGAACGCCTCGTCGCGCGCCGTGATGCGATCCACCGGGCCCTCGAGAAGGGCGGTCCGGCGGCTTACGCCGTGCGGTACGACCGCGTCGAGCGCACGTGGCCCTGACGGGCCGGCGGTCGAACAGGCCCTTCTGCGCGCGATCCTCTGTCCGCTCCCCCTGCGTGGAGCAGTCAGAGCCGGCCGCCGCGCTGGTGGCTCGCGGTGAAGCGGGACGGGGGCGTGCCGAAGGCGCGGGTGAAGGCGGCGGTGAACGCTGCGGGAGAGGCGTAGCCGATACGGCCGCCGACCTCGCTGACCGACGCGGTGCGCAGCAGCGGGACGGCCGCGAGCAGGCGGGCGCGGGCCCGCCAGACGGCGGGACTGTCACCGGTCTCGGAGCGGAAGCGCCGGGTGAAGGCCCTCTCGCTCATGGCCGTGCTTGCGGCCCATGCCGCGTTGGTGACGCCGGTGTCCGGGGCTGCCAGGTACGCGCGGCAGAGTCTCGCCAGGTCGGCGGCGGCGGGGATCCCCACGTGGAACGGGAGCGGGGCGCGCTCGGCGATCTCGTGCAGGAGGAGCGCGGCAATGCTTCCCTCGCGCCCGGACAGGCTGTAGTCGGCGTCGAACTCGACAGCGGCCAGCAGCAGTTCGCGCAATAGCGGGGGAACGTCCACGACCGTGCAGGTGGCGGGCCACCAGGGGACGGCGTGCGGCTCGATGTACAGGCTGCGGGTGCTCACCCCCAGCATGCGGACCCGGTGCCGGGTAGCGGGCGGGATCAGTACGGCACGCTCGGGCGGAACGGTCCAGGCCCCCTCTGCGGTGTCGACGACCATGACGCCGGTGGCACCGTAGAGGAACTGCGCGCGCCGGTGTTCGTGCCAGTCCAGTACGAGGCCGGGCGGGTAGTCGGTGCCGATCGGCAGCACGGCCCGGTCGACATGGTCGACCTCGGTCAGCGGGACGTTCTTCACCCGTCCACCCTAGTGGCCGAGACGCGAAGGAACTGTGCCGACCATCGCATGCCGGAAGGCCGCCGGAGCTGGTGGGGTGGGGCCCATGGACGTCGTGATGTTGATCGCGGTCGGGCTCCTCACCGGGGTGACGACCGTGTTGTTCGGTTTCGGTGGCGGGTTCGTCGCGGTACCGGTCGTGGTGTGGGCCGACGCAGCACTCGGCGCGGACGCGATGCGGGTGGCGACGGCCACCTCGGCCCTGGTGATGGTGGTGAACGCGGGGTTCGCGACGGCCGTCACACCGCGGCGGGTGCTCCTCGCGCTCCGCGGCAGCGGCAGGCTGCTCCTCCTGCTGGCGGCCGGCGCCTCGGCCGGTGCGCTCGCCACGCGCCTGGCCCCGGCCGATCCGGCCCGCTGGGCATTCGTCGCGTATGTCGCTCTCACCATCGCCGACCTGCTGCTGCGCCCCGGCTTCCTGCGCCCGCCCACCCGGGCCGGGGGGACTTCCGATACTCCGCGTCCGCTGCCCGCCGTCCTTGGCGCACCGATCGGTGCGATCGCTGCCTTCCTCGGCGTGGGCGGCAGTGTGATGACCGTCCCCACGATGCGGCGGGCCGGGCACACGATGCATGTGGCGACCGCGCTGGCCAACCCCCTCACCCTCGCCATCGCGCTCCCGGCCACCGCGGTGTCCCTGGGCGTGGCAGCGGTCCCCGCCGCCACGGACGCACCGGTGCACCTGGTGGGCCTCATCGACCTCCGTGCCGCCTCGGCGCTGCTCCTCGGAGCTCTTCCGGTCATCGCGGTGCTGCGGCGGCGCCCGCTGCGGCTCCCCGACCGCACCTACGCCTGGGCGTACATCGGACTGCTTGCCGCGGTGGCGGTCGCGATGCTGCTCTCGGCCTAGCTCGGGGAACGGAGCCTACGGGACGAGCTCCCAGTCCTGTGAGCCGTCCGCCAGCGCGTTCTGCAGGGTCAGTAGCGCTCCGGCGGACGCACCGGTCAAGTAGAGGTTCGTGTTTCTGACCGACTGCAGCTTGTAGAACCCGTCGCCGGTCCTGATGAGGTTCCAGCTGCCCGTGGCGCTGTTGTCGACCCACTGGCCGATCCTCTGGCCGACCGTCGCGTTCCCTGTCCAGACGGCTGCCGCGCGGCCGCCCGACTTGTTCAGCAGAGTCACGCCACCCTGCGGCTCGGTCACCACGTGCCAGTACTGGGTGTCCGGATTCGCCGCTGAGCCGGCGGCCTCCAGGACGACGTCGGGAACGTCCCCGTTGCCGATGTTCGCGTCGTTGGTGTGGTTCCCGGTGCCGATCACCTGGTCGGTCCTGCGGTTCACCAACTGGTAGTAGGCGCCGCCCGAATGGCCGAGGTCGACCTCGGCGTAGGCGAGCGTCGAGGTGCCCTGGTTGTTGAGTATGGAGATGCGGCCGGTGCCCTCGACGTACTGCAGGTTGCGGCTGTAGCCGGCTCTCGAGGTCGTCTGGTACTCCTTCCAGACGCCGTTGCTGCGTCCGCTCTCGTTGACCCAGACGTTGCCGCTGCCGGCCGCGTTGTAGACCAGGCTTCCGCCGGGAAGCCTGATGAGGACCGGGCTGCCGCCTGCCGCGAGCGCACGGGAACCAGTGTCGACGGGCAGCCAGGTAACGCCGGTGCCGGTTGGGGAACCGCGGTAGAACTCCAGCGGGTTGTCGGCGATCACGTACCTGGTGTTGGCCCCGCCGCCCCAGTACTCGTAGGTGAGGAGCCACTTGCCGTCCGTGCTCCGGACGACGTTCGTCATGCCCGGCCGCCCGCCGCCGATCTCCGTCTTGCCGCCTCCCATGTTCTGGGTCAATCCCGCGATGTCGACGACGGGCGCGCTCCACTGCGCACTGCTGCCGTCCCAGGTCTTGTGGGCGAGGATCTGGCCGTGCGAATCCGTGGCGCTGCCGTTCGCGGGGTCCAGGGTCGGAACGCCGGTGGTCGCGTTGAAGCCGGTGTAGTCGTTCTCGTCCGAGTAGTAGCAGACGAGCTTGCCGTTGTAGACCATCAGGTACGGCTCCCAGAGGGGGTCCACCTGCTTGTTCGTGTTGGCGGTGGCGACGTTCTGGCCGATGGCGCCCGCGCTGCCGCCCTGCCAGCCGCCCGTTGCGACGACGTTGAGGACCTTCCACGACGCGCCCTCGTCGGTGCTGGAGTACAGGGCGATCGCCAGGTCCTTGCGGTCTCCGTCGTTCGACGGCGTCCAGTTCGGGTCAGCCGCCTTGTGCTCCTTGTAATAGGCGTCGTCGCCCGACACGACGCTCGCGAGGAGCAGCGTGCCCTGCTTCAGGTTCCCGACGTCCTGCGGAAGCGTGTAGAGGTACGGGTTCGTCCAGTTGCTCGTGTACTTCGCGTACTGCGGGTCGCTGGAGAGGTACGCCGGAGCCTTGACCTCCGACAGCGGCTGCCATGTCGTTCCGTGGTCGTCGCTCTTGTACACCGGGAGCGTCTGCCTGTCGGCGCTGCCCGTCGCCGGCACGACGGTGGACTTCTCGAACGACGCGACAAGGCGTCCACCGGGCAGTTGCGCCGACTTCGGGTAGACGGCGCAGTTGCCCCGCCCCTTGAGGCACGGTTCGCTGCCGAGCTGGTAGAGGATCCCGCCCGTCGGGTTGTACGCCTGCGCACTGGTCATGGGTATCGCCAGCATCGCGGATGCCGCGACGAACGTACCCAGCGCCTTCGCTGCTCTTCTTCTTTGCACAGCTACTCCTTCGGGGAGACGAGTACGCGTACGTCCCACGGGCCGAGGTCCAGCGCTGTGCCCGTGGGGAGGGACGTGCCGTTCAGGGCGTCGGAGAGGTCGGCCGGCGCCTGAACGCGGGCGGGCTCCCAGCTCCAGTTGTGGACGATGTGCACACGGCGTCCGTCGGGCGCTGTGCCGGTGGTCGTCGTGACGGAGGCCGGCAGGTCGCCCCAGCCGCTGCGGGCGGTCGGCGCCAGCCACTGGGCCAGGGCGCGGGCGAGGTCGCGGCCGGGGACGGTGCCGACGCAGGTGACCCGGCCGGCGCCGTGGCGGCGGGTGGTGACCGCGGGCCAGCGGCCGAAGTGCGGGTGGTCGTAGGCGGCGAGAACGTCGGCGTCGGTGACGGTGAGGCCGTCGGCCCAGTGCGTCGCCGTCGCGGTCGGCGGCAGTTGCAGCGGGCTGTCGGGCGCGGTGCGCACGGGGACGTCTTGGCGGAGGTTGCTGAATTCGTCGTAGGAGACGCCCGCGGCGTCCGTGAGGCGTCCGGGGGCTGGTTCGTGCCGGGCGCGGGCCTCGTGGTCGGCGTAGCCGGTGCGCGGGCCGAGGACCAGGTGGCCTCCGGCGTGGGCGTAGGCCGCGAACCAGTCGAGCGTCGAGTCGGCGGCGAGGTACAACGCCGGTACGACGAGGACGGGATGGCGGAGCACGGCCTCTTCCGGCGTCAGGCCCTCCCGCTCCCCGCGCGGGTCGTGCAGCTGGCGGGCGTGGACGATGCGCACCTGGCGGCCGGCGTCGAAGGCGCCGCGGTAGAAGGGGTCGAGGATGCGGTGGTAGGCGGCCGGGTCCGGTTCGCCGTCCGGCTTGGCGAGCGGCGGGTACTTCTGCATGAGCCACTTGCTGGGCGTCGAGTAGACCATCGTGATGTCGGCGTCCGGTTCGAGCCCCGCGACCAGGGGGCCCGTGGCCTCGAACTCCGCGCCCAGACGGGCGAGTTCGGCATAGATGCGACCGGGCTGTCCGGTGTGGGGCAGGATGCCGCCCCAGTAGGTCTCGGCGCCGAAGTGCAGTGTGTGCCAGTGCCAGTACTCGATCATCCGGGCGCCGCGCGCGACGAGCGCCCAGGCGGCCTGCCGCCACTGACCGTCGTAGGCGGGGAGGTTGTGCCACGGCTCACCGATGGAGCCGGCGTTGGTCTCGGTGACCAGGAACGGTTCCTGGCGTGAGGAGAACATCCAGTCGGCACTCTGGTACAGCGACCAGACGCCGGTGGTCCGCCACTTCTGCTCGTGGTCGTCGGGCGTGGGGTCGGGCAGCAGCAGGCCGTCCTGCATGGCGTAGTACGGGTTGCCGGTGGCGATGTCGAGGCGGTCGGTGAGCTCGTCGTCCTCCACGGCGGGGCGGGTGTAGGAGATGCAGGTGGTGACGAACTGCTCGGGGCGGGCGTACTCGCGGACGATGTCCGCCTGCCAGCCGATGAACTCGGTGCACTGGCGGGCCTGGAACTCCCGCCAGGCGACGTCGTACTGCGGCTGCGCGTTGCCGTCCGGGGTCCACAGGTCGGCCCAGGTGGACAGGCGGTGGGACCAGTAGACGAGGCCCCATTCGCGGTTGAGGGTCTCGACGTCGCCGTACTTGGCGCGTAGGTGGTCGACGAAGCGCTGGAAGACGCCGTGGTTGTGGAAGAGCTCCAGGCCCGGTTCGTTGTCGACCTGGAAGCCGATGACGGCCGGGTGGTCGGCGTACCGGGCGACGATCTTCCGGATGATCCGCTCGGCGTGGAAGCGGAAGGCGGGGTGGGTGAAGTCGACCTCCTGGCGGGCGCCCCAGCCGATGCGCTCACCGGTGCGCCGCTCCCCCGTGATCTCCGGGTACTGGCGGGCCAGCCACGGCGGTACGGCGTACGTCGGGGTGCCGAGGATGACGGAGATGCCGCGCTCGTGTGCGCCGTCCAGCACCGGCTGGAGCCAGTCGAGGTCGAAGCGGCCGTTCTCCGGCTCCCAGGTCGACCAGACCGACTCGCCGACCCGGATCACGGTGAAGCGGGCGTCGGCCATCAGGTCGAGGTCGGTCTTCAGCTGCTCGTCGGGCCGTACGTCGGGGCCGTACGCGGGCTGGTACTCGTGGTAGTAGGCAGCGCCGAACAGAACGCGGGCGGGCAGATCCGCCATGGACAAACCTCCATAGAGACAAGGGGAGACAAGGGGAGTCACTGCTTGACGCCGCCGGTGGCCAGGCCGCTCTGCCAGTACCGCTGGAGCATCAGGAAGGCCAGGACGAGCGGGACGATCGAGATCAGGGAGCCGGTCACGACGAGGGCGAGCATGTCGCTGCTGGCTCCGGCCCCGCCGTTGTGGGCCTGGGCGGCCCAGGAGGAGAGCCCGACCGTGATGGGGTACAGGTTCGGGTCGTTGAGCATGATCAGCGGCAGGAAGTAGTTGTTCCAGGTGGCGACGAGGGTGAACAGCACGACGGTCACCAGACCGGGTGCCAGCAGCCGCAGCGCGATGGTGAGGAAGATCCGGAGCTCTCCGGCGCCGTCCATGCGGGCGGCCTCGATGAGGCTGTCGGGGACGGCGTCCTCGGCGTAGATGCGCATGAGGTAGAGGCCGAAGGGGCTGACGAGCGAGGGCAGGATGACGGCCCAGGGGGTGTTGACCAGCTCCGCCTTCGCGAAGAGCAGGTAGGTGGGGATCGCCAGCGCGGTGGTCGGGATCATGATGGCGCCGAGTACGAGGTTGAAGGCGGCGCCGTGGCCACGGAAGCGGTACTTGGCGAACCCGTACCCGGCGGCGGCCGCGAGCAGCGCGGCGCCGACCGCGCTGACACCGGCGTACAGGACGGTGTTGAGCAGCCAGCGGCCGAAGACGCCGTCGTCCTGGGTGAAGGTGGCCTTGACGTTCGACAGCAGTTGCGGGGCGTCCGAGAACCACAGGCCGAAGCTGTTGAACAGGTCCTGGGTGCTCTTCGTCGAGGCGACCAGCAACCAGAACAGCGGCAGCAGGAAGTACGCCAGGACGGCCAGCATGACGATGGTGAGCGGTGTGCTGCGACGGTGGGCCGACGGCCGGCGCCGGGACCGGGCCTCGGCGGGAAGCCGCTGAGTCTTCGAGGGGGTGGAGGCCGCGGCGGGGGTCAATGGGGGTCCCCCCTGTTCGAGCGAAGTCGAGAACTTGGGGGAGGTCATGAGGCCCTCCTGCGGTTCGCGGTGAGCAGGAAGGCGTACGACACGATCACGATGACCAGCCCGAGGATGAAGGACACCGTGGCCGCGTAGTTGGTCTGCTGGCTGATGAAGGCGACGGAGTAGGCGTAGAGGTTGGCGGTGTAGGAGCTGTCGATGACGTCCGGTGCGACCTTCATCAGCAGGTTCGGTTCGTTGAACAGCTGGAAGCTGCCGATCACCGAGAACAGCAGGGTGAGGGTCAACGCCGGGCGCAGTGCGGGGAGTTTGATGGACCAGGCGATCCGCCAGGCTCCGGCGCCGTCCATGGCGGCCGCCTCGTAGAGCTCGGCGGGGACGGTGCGCAGGGCGGCGTACAGGATGATCATGTTGTAGCCGACGAACTCCCAGGTCACGATGTTCGCGAGGCTGCCGAGCATCCAGCTGTTGCTGAGGAAGTGCGGGGCCGGCAGGCCGAGATCGCGGCTGATCTGGGCGAAGGGGCCGAAGTCGGGGCCGTAGAGGTAACCCCACATGAGAGTGGCGATCACGCCCGGGACGGCGTACGGGACGAAGATGCCGAGCCGGATCACCCCGGACAGCCGCAGCAGGCCGCTGTCCAGCGCGAGCGCGAAGACCAGGGCCAGCAGCAGCATCACGGGCACCTGGATCAGGAAGAACAGTGCGACGCGGCCGATGCCCTTGAGGAGGAGCGGGTCTTTCAGGGCCGTCACGTAGTTGTCCAGGCCGACGAACGTCGAGCCGCCGATGAGCTTCTCCTGGAAGAGGCTGAGGTAGGCGGCGTAGCCGAGCGGGGCGAGGAAGAGGAGGACGAACAACGCCATGAAGGGGGCGATGAACAGGGCGCCTGCCGTGCCGTGACGCAGGCGGGGTGGGGACTTCGTGCGGTTCGTACGGGCGATCGCCGTGGTGGTGGCCATCGTCATCCTCCCTTGACCGTGAAGCCCTGGCTCTTGGCGAAGGTCGTGATGCGCGACTGCCACGAACCGAGCGCGCGGGCGGTGTCGGCCTTGTCGGCGAGGGACTTGCCGACGGTCTCGGTCCAGTCCGTGGCCACCCGGTCGAGGAACGGCGGCCACTGGAAGGAGGGGTCGACCTGGGCGCTGATGTCCGCGAAGACCTGGTTGACCTTCTGGCCGCCGTAGAAGTCGGGCGTGTCCCCGAGGAAGGCTGCGTCGGCGAGCAGTGCCTTGGTCGCCGGGAAGAAGAACTGCTCGGTGGCGAACATCTTGGTGCTCGCGGGGTCGCTGTTGAGGAACTGCGCGAACATCGCGGCCGCGATCGGGTTCTTGGTGGAGCGGATGACCGCGGTGGTCGAGCCGCCCCAGTTGCCGGCGCTGGGCTTGGCGGCGTCCCACTGCGGCATCGGGGCCGCCCGCCACTTGCCCGCGGTGGCCTTGGCGGAGCCGGAGAGGAAGGCGGGACCCCAGGCCCCGGTGATCCAGGTGGCGTACTTGCCCTTGTTGAGCGCGGCGTACCAGCCGTCGGTGAAGTCCGGCTCGACGCCGATCACGCCCTCCCGCGCGAGCCCGCCCCAGAACTCTCCGAGCTTCCTGGAGGCCGCGTCGTCGACGCTGACGGTGATGTCGCTCTTGCCGGAGGTCACGTACGGCTTGCCCCCCGCCTGCCAGAGCAGGCCGTGCCAGGCGGCGGGCTGGTTCGCGGCGAGGTTGGTGAGGTAGACGTCCGGGTCTGCCTTGTGCAGCTTGCGGGCCGCGGCGGCGAACTCGTCCCAGGTCCCGGGGACTTCGATGCCGTGCCGGTCGAAGATGTCCTTGCGGTACAGCATGCCCATCGGGCCGGTGTCCTGGGGGATCGCCCAGACCTCGCCGCCGCTGCCGGAGACCTGCGTCCAGGTCCAGTCGACGAACGCGTCCTTCAGCGCCGAGGCACCGTACGGGCGCAGGTCCAGCAGGCTGTCGGTGACGGTGAAGGTCGGGATGGCCTGGAACTCGAGCTGCACCATGTCCGGAGCACCGCTGCCCGCCTTCAGAGCGGTGCGCAGCTTGGTGTACTGGGGCGTGCCCTGACCGGCGTTGACGACCTTGACCTTGACGGCCGGGTACTTCTTCTCGAAGAGCGCGACCTCCTTGTCGATGTTCGGGACCCAGGTCCAGAACGTCAGCTCGGTCGGGGTCGTCATGGCCTTGTCGATGTCTGCCTGGCCTACCGGCTCGGCGGAGGAACCGGTGGTACCGCCGCCGTCGCCGCCGCAGGCGGCCAGGGTGGCGGTCAGCGACAGCGCGCCCGTGGCGGCGAGGAAGCCCCGACGGCTCAGGCGGGACGCGGAGGGCTTGGAGAAGGGTCCGGACATGGTGAACTCCCGCAGAAGGGTGTGAGGGACCGGCACACCGGGCGACGGCGTGCTGAATTCGGGTGGTGTGAGGCGGTGTGTGCGGTGTGTGCGGTGTGACGGGCGGGGCGGGGAGGGCGGGCCTGTCAGGGGGCGCTCCCTCCCTGCCGGCTCTGGCCCGCACGCGTCATCCGTGCGGTGCACCTGTGCTGAGGAGGGTCACGCCGGTGAGGACGGGGGAGGGAGCGGCGGCCGGTGCGGGACCCGTTCGAGGGCCCGGAGATCTGCCGTGCACGCTGCTGAGGAGCCGGGGCGACGCCGGAAGCGGTGGGGCGCGGGCGCCGCGGGGCGGGGCGGGGCGAGGGTGGCGGTCGAGCGCCGGCGGCAGTGCCGAGGGGGGTGGTGGCTGGGGTGTGGGTGGATCTCCGTTCGGGAGTGGGATCCTGCGCGGTCTGGTGCGGGGGGTGCGTGCTGTGTGGTGCGGGGGGTGCTGTGTGGTGCGGGTGGTGCTGTTTGGTGCGGTCGGGTGCGCGGGTGCGTGTCGTCAGGTGCGGGGGGAGCGTGCGGTTCGTGTGTGGCCCGGGGCCTGGTGGGGCGGCGGGGGCGCGGACGAGGAGCGGACGACGAGTTCGACCGGTGGGTCGGTCATCGGCAGCGGGTGCGCCTGCGGGTTCTCGATGGCGTGCACCAGGAGTTTCAGGCCGTCCTGCGCGATGGCGTCGAACGGCTGACGCACCGTGGTCAGCGGCGGCGTCACGTAGGCGGCGACCGGGATGTCGTCGAAGCCGACCACGCTGACGTCCTCCGGCACACGCCGCCCGGCTTCCGTCAGCGCGCGGATCAGACCGATGGCCATGTCGTCGTTGGCGGCGAACACCGCGGTCACGCCGGGGTCGGCGACCAGTTCGCGGCCGGCCGCGTAGCCGGATGCGGCCGACCAGTCGCACACGATGACCGGCGGTTCCCCCCGGCCGTGCGCACCGAGCGCCGCGCGCCATCCGTCGAGACGGTCCCGTGCCGAGTACCAACGCTGCGGACCCGCCAGATGGTGGACGGTGGTGTGGCCCAGCTCCAGCAGGTGCTCGGTGGCCGCCCGCGCCATCTGGCTGGAGACGATCCCGGCCGTCACCACATGAGGGGCGGTGAAGGGCGGGGGCGCGCCGAGGACGAGGACCGGCACGTCGACCCGCGCGGAGAGATCCGCGCCGTCCTCCTCGTCGATCGGCTCGGAGATGACGATGCCGTCCACGCCCTGGTCCAGGAGCGAGTCCACGGCCCCGGCGATGCCCGCCGTCTCGCCCTCCATGGTGTTGACGACACGGAGTGCGTAGCCGGTGTCCCGCACGGCACGCTCGACGCCCATGAGCAGCGAGGCCGGGCCGTACAGGGCGGTACCGAGCGTCACGACGCCGATGGACCGGGTGCGTCCGGAAGCGAGCGCGCGGGCCGCGTTGTTCGAGCGGTAGCCGAGCTCCTCGGCCGCCGCCAGGACGCGACGGCGCACGTCCTCGGAGACGTACGGCTCGTCGTTCATGACCCGGGACACCGTCTTCTGCGACACGCCCGCCAGGCGCGCCACATCCACGCTGCGCGGCGCGGCCCCTGCGCCGCGTCCCGCCACTGGTGTCATGGTGTCTCCCGTCTCCGGCAGCCGAATCCTATTCCCGATCCGGGATATGACTGCGCTGTCATGACTGCGCAGTCATATCTACGCAACGGGGAGGGGCGCGTCAAGACTCCGCGCAACATCTCTGTAATCCGGCCTCGCTGGAGGAGCCGCGCTCACGTGCGTGCCGTCACGCGTACGGCGGGGCCAGGGCCTGTCGATGTCGAGGCGAGCCCGGACCTGACGCAGGACGCTGTTTCGGTGCCGGAGCGGCCCACATCCCGCGGATCACGCTCGGCGACTGTGAGCCACACAACATCAACACATGGATGGGTTTACAGCGCCCTCGCGGGAATGGTGGGGTAGCTCAGATGTCACACAGTCACTTCACACCCACATCATTGCCAAGACGCGTAATCGTCGACGCAGGTTCACTTGGCGATGCATGGGATGGTGCGTGGTGAGTGTGACCACAGCGACGGCATCCGCGGCGCGGACCGCGCCCGAGCGGACGAAGTCGCGTGACGCCTTCTTCGACAACGCCAAGTACCTCGCGATCGTGCTGGTGGCGATCGGGCACGCATGGGAGCCGCTGCGCCACAGCAGCCGGACCGTCACCGCGCTCTACGTGACCGTCTACGCGTTCCACATGCCGGCGTTCATCATCATCTCCGGCTATTTCTCCCGTAACTTCGACGCGAGCCCGGAGCGGATCAAGCGTCTGATCACCGGCGTCGCCGTCCCGTACATCGTGTTCGAGACCGCGTACACCGTCTTCACAAGGTGGACCGACCACGTTCCGGACCGCCCCTTCAGCCTGCTGGAGCCCCTGTACCTGACATGGTTCCTGGCGGCCCTGTTCATCTGGCGGCTGACCACGCCCATCTGGAACACCGTGCGATGGCCCCTGCCGGTCGCGCTCGTCATCGCGATGCTGGCGACCCTCTCGCCGGAGATCGGCAACGACCTCGATCTGCAGCGCGCCCTGCAGTTCCTGCCCTACTTCGTGCTCGGCCTGTGCCTGCGGCCGGAGCACTTCCGGCTGGTGCGCCGCCGCGCGGCTCGCATCCTGGCCGTGCCGGTGTTCGCCTGTGCGCTCGTCGTGGCGTACTGGGCGGTCCCGCGGATGAACTCCGCCTGGTTCATGCACCGCGCCGCCGCCGAGGAACTCGGCGCGCCCGGCTGGTACGGGCCCCTGATGACCCTGGTCCTGTTCGGCTGCTCGCTGGTCCTGGTCGCCTGCTTCCTCGCCTGGGTGCCGGGACGCCGGATGTGGTTCACCGCGCTGGGGGCGGGCACGCTGTACGGCTATCTGCTGCACGGCTTCGTCGTCCAGAGCAAGAGCGTCTGGGGCTGGTACGAGCACGACTGGATTTATCAGCCCGTCGGCGAGATCGTCGTCACCCTCGTCGCCGCGGCCGTCGTGACCGTGCTGTGCACCCCGCCCGTCCAGCGGCTCTTCCGCTTCGCCATGGAACCGAAGATGCCCTGGGCGTTCAAGAACACCCGGACCCCCGTACGACGATCTTGAGGCGAGGCACGGTGGGAAGAGGCCGCCCGGCCACCCGAAGCCGGGGGCCGTTCTCCTGACCGGCAGTGCCTTGACGTGGAACCACGCGTCCCCGTGAGGCACTCTTCTCCCTTGTGGGGACCCTTCCGTATCAGAGCCCGTCGACCGATGACTCCGCGCACATGGTGGTGGCCGGGGACGACGCCCTGGCCCACCGGCTGGCCGCCGAACTGCGCGGGGTGTACGGCGAGCAGGTGACCCTCGTCGTGCCGCCTGCCCAGCGGAGCGTGCGGCCGCCGGTCGTGGGACGCGCCCGGGGCTCGAACCTGTTCGACCGGGTGTCCGCGGCGGTGAACCGGGCCGCCGGGAACGGTGAGGGGACGCCCGGCCGCACGGCCGAACCACCCCGCTCCGAGCGGGTGTTGGAGGCCGCCGAACTCAGCGAGGCCGTGCTCGCCGAGGCAGGCGTCGAACGGGCCGCCGCCCTCGCGCTCGTTTATGACGACGACGAGACCAACATCCGGGCCGCGCTCACCGCACGCCGCCTCAATCCGCGACTGCGGCTCGTCATCCGGCTCTACAACCGGCGCCTCGGTCAGCACATCGAGGAACTCCTCGATCAAGCCTCGGCGTTGGCCACGGTGGACATCGACAGCGGTGGGGATGGCGAGGGGACGGCCGGGGGAAGGCAGGGGGCCGGCGCAGGTGATGCTTCCACCACCGTTCTGTCCGACGCCGACACGGCCGCGCCCGCGCTGGCCGCCACCGCCGTCGCCGGCACCAGCAAGGTCGTCCAGACGGACGGGTTGATGCTCAGGGCGGTGGAACGGCCGCCGCCGGGGCCGGGGCAGGTCGCCGACCCCGGGCTGTGCACATTGGCGCTGCTGTCCGCCACGACCAACGACCCCGCCGGGGCCGATGGTTCCGAGAGCAGCGGCCCTCAGGGGCCCCAACTGCTGCCCGACGAACGGGCGGTGGCGGCGGCCACCGGGCGCGGGACCGTCGTCCTGGAGACGGTGTCGTACACCGGCCCCGCACTGTCCGCCCGGCGCAGTGTCATGCCCTTCGCCTCACTGCTGTCCCGGCGGCTGCGTTGGTCGTTCGCCGGGCTGGTGGGGTGTGTGGTCGGGCTGGCGGTCGCGTCCGTGGTGGTCAACGGAGAGCATCCGCTGCACGCCACGTATCTGACGCTGCTCGACCTCTTCGCGATCAACGATCCCGCCATCGGGAAGCCGGTCGGACAGCAGATTCTGCAGCTCTTCTCCGGGCTTGTCGGGTTGTTGTTGCTGCCCGTGCTGCTCGCCGCCGTTCTGGAGGCGCTGGGTACGTTCCGGAGCGGGTCCGCGTTGCGCAAACCGCCACGGGGACTGTCCGGGCATGTGGTGCTGCTCGGGGTCGGCAAGATCGGTACGCGGGTGCTGGCGCGCCTGCGTGAGCTGCACATTCCCGTGGTGTGCGTCGAGGCCGACCCCGAGGCGCGAGGGCTGGCGCTGGCTCGGCGGTTGCGGGTGCCGGTGGTGCTGGGGGATGTGACGCAGGAAGGGGTGCTGGAGGCCGCGAAGATTCATCGGGCGCATGCGTTGCTGGCGTTGACCAGTGCGGATACGACGAATCTGGAGGCCGCGTTGTACGCCCGTACTGTGCGGCCCGATCTACGGGTTGTGCTTCGGCTGTACGACGACGACTTCGCGACCGCCGTGTACCGGACCCTGCGGGCCGCGCATCCGCAGGCGCTCACACGGAGTCGTAGCGTGTCGCATCTGGCTGCGCCCGCCTTTGCCGGGGCCATGATGGGGCGGCAGATCCTCGGGGCGATTCCGGTCGAGCGGCGGGTGCTGCTGTTCGCCGCCATCGATGTGGGCGGGTATGCGCAGTTGGAGGGGCGGACTGTGGGTGAGGCGTTTCGCGCGGGGGCGTGGCGGGTGCTTGCGCTGGACACGGCGGATCCGGGTGAGCGGCGGGGTGGCGGGGTGGCGTCCGGGACGTCCGCGGCGTCCGCGGTGGGGGGTGCCGGGGGCGGGCGGGCGCGCTCTGGGCTGGTTTGGGATCTTCCTTCCACGTATGTGCTTCGTGCGGGGGATCGGGTGGTGTTGGCTGCTACCCGGCGGGGGCTGGCGGAGTTGTTGGGGCGGCGGCCTCGGGCTCGGGCGTAGGCCCTCCGGGGGGCGCGGTTGAGCGGGCGCCGTCCGTTGTTGCGGGGGCGGTTTTCCTCGCCCCCGCCGCCCCTACCCGTCCCGTCCCTGGGGGCTCCGCCTCCAGCCCCCCGCCAGGGGCGCTGCGCCCCTGGACCCCCGCCTTCGCCCGAAGGGCTCGTCCTCAAACGCCGGACGGGCTGGATACCCCGGCCGGAGCTGAAGGGTCGCCGCCAGGGCTGGATGGGTGGTCTCTCGTTCAGTCGCTCAAGTGCCTCTCTGCGAAGTCGAGTTCCAGGCGGACCTGCTTGATGCGTTCGTCCACGACCAGGGAGCCGTGGCCTGCGTCGTAGCGGTAGACCTCGTGGATGGCTTCGCGGGCGGTGAGGCGGTCTACGTAGTTCTCGACCTGGCGGATGGGGCAGCGTGGGTCGTTGACGCCCGCGGAGATGTAGACGGGGGCCTTGACGGCGTCGACGTAGGTCAGGGGGGAGGACGCCTCGAAGCGCTGGGGGACCTCCTCCGGGGTGCCGCCCAGCAGCGTGCGGTCCATGGACTTCAGGGCTTCCATCTCGTCGTGGTACGCCGTGACGTAGTCGGCGACCGGGACGGCGGCGATGCCCAGTGTCCACGCGTCCGGTTGGGTGCCGAGGCCGAGGAGGGTGAGGTAGCCGCCCCAGGAGCCGCCGGTGAGGATGAGGCGGGAGGGGTCCGCGAGGCCGGAGGTGATCGCCCACTCCCGGACCGCCGCGATGTCCTCCAGCTCGATGAGGCCGACGCGGTGCCTGAGCGCGTCCGTCCACTCGCGTCCGTACCCAGTGGAGCCGCGGTAGTTGACCCGGACGACCGCGTATCCGTGGTCGACCCAGGCCGCCGGGCCGGCCGCGAAGGAGTCGCTGTCGTGCCAGGTGGGGCCGCCGTGGATGTCGAAGACGGTGGGGAGGGGGCCGGTTGTGCCCGCCGGCTTCTGGACCAGGGCGTGGATACGGCCGCCGGGGCCTTCGACCCAGACGTCCTCCACCGGGACCGAGCCCGGTGACTTCAGGCCGGGGGGATCGAGGACGATCTCACCGGTCGTCGAGCGGACCACCGAAGGCTCGGCCGCCGACGACCACAGGTACTCCACGGTTCCGTCGGGGCGGGCCGTCGCCCCGGACACCGTGCCCGCGGGGGTCGGCACCCGCACCAGCTCGCCGGATGCCAGGTCGTAGCGCCACAGGTCGCTGCGGGCCTCGAAGCTGTGTGCGATCAGGAGCGCGGAACCGTCGGGATACCACTCCGCGGCCACGTCGCCGGGGAAGTCCAGGGGCAGGTCCGTCTCCTCGCCGGTCGCCACGTCCCACACCAGGGGCTCCCAGCGGCCGCGCCGCTGGTGACCGATGAGCAGCCGGGTGTCGCCGTCGACCGGGGCGAAGCCCAGCACCTCCAGGCCCAGCTCGACCGTGCCGCCCTTGGTGTCATCGAGCTCGGCGACCGTCGAGCCGTCCGGGCGCAGCACCCGCAGCGCCGAGTGCATCGCGTCTCCGTGCTCCGTGTGCTCCACGGCGATCAGGGAGCCGTCGTGCGAGAGGTCACCGACTCCGGCCGACTCACGGTGGCGGTAGATCTCGACGGGGGCCTCGCCCTGCCGGGCCACGTGGATCGTCGAGCCGTCCTCGTCCGTCGAGCGGCCCACGACAGCCGTCCGCCCGTCCCGGCCGAGGGCGAGGCCTCCGGGGTACGAGGGCTCCAGGCCCGGGGCCGCGGGCTCGTCCACCTCGAGCGAGCCCTCGGTTCCGGCGAACCTCTGCCGACGCCAGATGCCGAACTCGTCGCCGTCCTTGTCGTCGAACCACCAGATCCACTCGCCGTCCGGAGAGAGCACGCCGTCCGTCGTGCCGTTCGCCCGGTTCGTGACCTGGCGCTGCTTTCCCGTCTCGCGGTCCCATGCGTACAGCTCGTACGTCCCCGTCGCGTTGGAGACGAACAGCGAGCGGTGCGGGGCGTCCTCCGCCCAGTCGGGGAGCGACACCCGCGGCGCCCGGAAGCGCTTCTCCCAGTCGGGCATGGCCGCGTACTGCTGCTCGATGGTCCCGTTGCTCTCAGTCATGGCCCCATAGTGCCTGGCCCGCCCGACAATGCGTCAGTGAGGTCCCCAGCCTGTGGATAACTTTGCGCCGCGCAGTCGCCCGAGTTTCGGGCAAGCCCCGAGCGTCGGGCAAGGGCCCCCGAAGCCCAGCCCTCCGCGGCGGCACCGTACCTTGGACGACGTGTACCGGTTTCTGCTGACGCCCCGCTGGTGGGGGATCAACGTCTTCGTGCTGTTGGCCATCCCGTTCTGCATCTTCATGGGGTCGTGGCAGTTGGGGCGGTTCGAGGACCGGGTGCAGGGCCAGCGGGACGCCGAGGAGCAGGCCGTGGTGGCCAAGACGCAGGCGGCACGTCCGCTGGACGACCTGCTGCCCGTGGACAAGAACACCTCCGGCAAGCAGGCCACCGCGACCGGCCGGTACGGCAAGCAACTCCTCGTGCCGGACCGCGAGCTGGACGACAAGCGCGGGTACTACGTGCTGACGCTGCTGCGCACCGACGACGGCCGGGCGTTGCCCGTCGTCCGGGGCTGGCTGCCCGGCGACGCGGACCCGGCCGAGGCGCCCGCCGCGCCGACCGGCGAGGTCACCGTCACGGGTGCCCTCCAGGCGTCCGAGAGCCCGGGGTCGAACGGGGTGCGCGCCGCCGGTGGGCTCCCCGCCGGGCAGACCGGTGCGATCAGCTCGGCGTCGCTGGTGAACCTGGTGCCGTACAAGGTGCACGACGCGTGGATCACCCTCGCGAAGGCCGACAGCGGGATGAAGGCCGTGCCGGCGACCGCGGCGCAGGGCACCGGTCTGGACCTGAAGGCGTTCCAAAACCTCGGCTACACCGGTGAGTGGTTCGTCTTCGCGGGCTTCGTGCTCTTCATGTGGTTCCGGCTGCTGCGCCGCGAGGTGGAGTTCGCGCGGGACGCGGAGCTGGGCCTGGTCCCGGACGAGAACCTCGACCAGGGTCCCCACCAGGCTCCGGACGAGGACCCGGCGCGGGACACCGCCGGGGCGCCGGTCCCGTAACCCCCCGTTCCGGGACGCTCGCCCCCGACTCCGGCCGGGCTCAGGACGACGACGCCGACAGCATCCCCGTCCGGTAGACCGTCCCGGCGCAGGCGTTGGACACGGTCGTCGAGGCCGTCACCGCGCCCGTCGCGTCCGTGTGCGAGACGGTGACGCTGCCGTCGGCCACCCCCTCGTCCGTGAGGAGCTGGGTCGAGGTGCCGGTGCCGCCGGTGTCCGTACCGGTGCCGCCGCTCGTAGTGCTGTCGTCAGTGGGGGTGGTCGGGTCCGGTGAGGGCTCCGTGCCGGTGGTCGGACAGGTCTCCGAGGGCACCCAGGCGAACTCCACGGCGTACGAGGCACTCGGCGGCAACACCAGGGAGGCGACCTCCGTGGAGGGGTCCGGCAGGCCGGTGGCCACATCGCCCGCCACATGGCTCACCACGGTGATCTTGGCCGGGTCCGCCGCGCCCTGCACGGCGGTACTCACCGCGCCCGAGCCGCTGACGGTACAGCTGGTGGTGGACACGTTCGAGATGGTGAACGAGCCGTAGACCGCACCGGTGGCGTCCGGGGCGCCGACGGTGCTGGTGACCCCGCCGAGCTGTATCGCCGTACACGCGGGCGCGCTCTCCGCCGAGGCCGACGGAGCGGGGCCGCCGGTCGCCGCCCCGGTGCTCGTCCCCTTGCCCTTGTCGGGCGTACTGGTCTTGCTGCCCGGCTTGCCCTGCTCGTGGGAAGCGCTGGAGCCGCCGTCCGTGACGCTCCCGCCGCCGTCCGGGCCCTTGCCCTGGCTCGTGCCGCCCTGCACCTGCGAGCTGTTGCCCGCGATGGAGGGGTCGGGGTTCGAACCGGAGGCGTTCGAGACGTGCACGAGGGCCGGGACGGCCGTGCCGATGAACAGCGCGGCGGCGGCCATGCCGACGAGTGCCTGGCGCTTGCGGGCCCGCCGGGCGGGCACCGCGCGGCGCAGATGCTCCAACGTGCCGTCGGTGGGTTCGATCTCCTGGACGGCCTGGTGCAGCAGCCGCCGCAACGCCAGCTCGTCCGAACCGAACCCTTCGGGGCCGGGTCCGCCGGGCTCGTGATCACCAGGCCCGTGATCACCGGGTCCGTGATCACCCGAGCCCGGTCCGTCCAGAGCTTGTCCGTCCGAGCCCTGCCCGTCCGAACCCTGTCCGTCCAGACTCTGACCGCCCGAGCCCTGTTCGCCCGAGCCCTGTCCATCCGGGCCCAGTCCACCCAGACCCTGTTCGTCGGGCTGTCCGTCAGGGCCGTGGTTCACAGATTCGTTCCCAGCGTGCGATTGCTTGTGCTCGTGCTCGGGGCGCCCCTGGTCCTCGGGGCCCCGCCGTTCCTCGTGCTCGCTCATGCCGGGGCCTCCATCGCGACACGGAGCGCCGCTATGCCGCGCGAGCCGTACGCCTTGACCGACCCGAGCGATACGCCGAGGGTCTCGGCGACCTGGGCCTCGGTCATGTCCGCGAAGTAGCGCAGCACCAGGACCTCGCGCTGGCGGCGCTGGAGGCCCTTCATCGCCTTGATGAGGGCGTCGCGCTCCAGCTGGTCGTACGCGCCTTCCTCGGCGCTCGCCATGTCGGGCATCGGCTTCGAGAGGAGCTTGAGGCCCAGGATGCGCCGACGCAGGGCGGAGCGCGACAGGTTGACGACGGTCTGACGCAGATACGCGAGCGTCTTCTCAGGGTCACGGACGCGTTTGCGCGCCGAGTGCACCCGGATGAAGGCCTCCTGAACGACGTCCTCACAGGACGCGGTGTCGTCGAGCAGGAGCGCCGCGAGGCCCAGGAGCGACCGGTAGTGGGCGCGGTAGGTCTCGGTCAGATGGTCGACGGTGGTTCCGGCAGCCGTGCTGTCCTCAGCGCCGTCACGCTGGTTCGGTATGCGGGCGGGCCGCGCTGCGGGCATGGGCGCGATCACCGGCATGCCACCGGGCGCGCCGGGGCTGCGGAGTCGGCGGGGTGGACGCAGGGCTGCGCCCCTCGTCTGTACCGCGGTGAATTCGAGTACCTCTGCCACGCCTGTTGGACACGCTTCCCCCCGACAGGGTTGTACGCGACAGGCGTCACATTCGTGTCGGGCCGCACATCGGCTGGAACATACGCCTCCGCATCCGTCGGAACGCCCCTCGGCACGGTTGCCGGAACGCCTGCCGACGCGCCCGGCCGCGCGCCTGGCAGTGCATTGAATGCCCTCATGCGTACCCGCTCATCCCCTATGCCCATATGCCGTGCCACCCCCGGGCACCCGTTTAGGGCGACCGCAAAGACGCTCCCCGCCCTCCGCGCGGTTGCGGAGAACGGGGAGAGAAATCTTCGAACGCCAAGCGGGTTCTGTTCAAGTGGTCCGGACCATTATCTCCGGCCACACGACTGACACAGATCCTACAAACGATTCCGCCGATGACCAGGAAGATTTTTCCTGTGAAACGCCCAGGTCGGCGCATCCGTCGCGAGATCTGGGCCACACCTCCCCGGCCCAGGGCTCAGGGCCCACGACCCACGACCCACGACTCATGGCTACGGACTAGAAGCTCTCCGCCGCCACCAGCTCCGCGATCTGGGCCGTGTTGAGGGCGGCTCCCTTGCGGAGGTTGTCACCGCAGACAAAGAGTTCGAGGGCGGTCGGGTCGTCGAGGGCGCGGCGGACGCGGCCGACCCAGGTGGGGTCGGTGCCGACCACGTCGGCGGGGGTGGGGAACTCGCCCGCGGCCGGGTTGTCGAAGAGGACGACTCCGGGCGCGGTGGCCAGGATCTCGGTGGCCTTGGCGACCGTCACCTCGCCCTCGAAGCGGGCGTGGACGGTGAGGGAGTGCGTGGTGACGACCGGGACGCGTACGCAGGTCACGGCGACGCGCAGGTGCGGCAGGCCGAGGATCTTGCGGGACTCGTCGCGGATCTTCATCTCCTCCGAGGACCAGCCGTCCTCGCGCAGCGATCCGGCCCACGGTACGACGTTCAGCGCCACCGGCTCCGGGAACGGGCCCGTGTCGTCGCCCACGGCACGTCGTACGTCACCGGGTTTGGTCCCCAGTTCCGTACCGGCGACGAGGGACAGCTGGCGGCGCAGGGTGTCGACGCCGGCGTGCCCGGCACCGCTCACCGCCTGGTACGAGGACACCACCAGCTCGCGCAGGCCGAACTCGGCGTGCAGCGCGCCGAGCGCCACGATCATGGAGAGGGTCGTGCAGTTCGGGTTGGAGATGATCCCGCGCGGGCGCACGCGCGCGGCGTGCGGGTTGACCTCGGGGACGACAAGCGGCACGTCCGGATCCATCCGGAAGGCGCCCGAGTTGTCCACCACGATCACGCCCTTGGCCGCGGCGATCGGCGCCCACTGCGCGGCCACCTCGTCGGGTACGTCGAACATCGCGACGTCGACCCCGTCGAAGGCGGCCTCGCTCAGCGCCATCACCTCGACCTCCTCGCCGCGCACGGCCAGCTTGCGGCCGGCCGAGCGCGGGGAGGCGAGCAGACGGATCTCGCCCCAGATGTCCGCGTGCTGGGACAGGATCTGGAGCATGACCGCACCGACGGCCCCGGTCGCTCCCACGACCGCGAGCGTCGGACGTCCAGGGCGTCCAGGGCGTCCAGCGTGTTCAGCCGGTCGCCCGGTCCCCATGGTCATCAGCGGCCAGTGCCCCCGTAGACGACGGCCTCGTCGCTGTCGGAGTCCAGTCCGAACGCGCTGTGCACGGCGCGCACGGCCTCGGGGACGTCGTCGGCGCGGGTGACGACCGAGATGCGGATCTCGGAGGTCGAGATCAGCTCGATGTTCACGTTGGCCTGGGTCAGCGCCTCGAAGAAGCCGGCCGTGACACCCGGGTTCGTCTTCATGCCGGCGCCGACGAGCGAGATCTTGCCGATCTGGTCGTCGTAGCGCAGCGAGTCGAAGCCGATGACGGCCTTCGCCTTCTCCAGGGCGTCGATGGCCTTGCGGCCATCGGTCTTGGGGAGGGTGAAGGAGATGTCCGTCAGGCCGGTGGAGGCCGCGGACACGTTCTGCACGATCATGTCGAGGTTGATCGCGGCATCGGCGATGGCGCGGAAGATCGACGCGGCCTCGCCCGGCTTGTCCGGGACGCCGACGACCGTGATCTTGGCCTCGGAGGTGTCGTGAGCGACACCCGAGATGATGGCCTGCTCCACCTTCTGGTCCCCTTGCTGCTGTGTCTTTTGCACGAGTGGCGTGCTGCTGACCCACGTGCCCTGAAGTCCGCTGAAGCTGGACCGTACATGGATCGGGATGTTGTAACGGCGGGCGTACTCCACACAGCGGTGGAGCAGCACCTTGGAGCCGGAGGCGGCGAGCTCCAGCATGTCCTCGAAGGCGATCCAGTCGATCTTCCGGGCCTTCTTCACCACTCGCGGGTCGGCGGTGAACACGCCGTCCACGTCGGTGTAGATCTCGCAGACCTCGGCGTCGAGGGCGGCCGCGAGCGCGACCGCCGTCGTGTCGGAGCCACCGCGGCCGAGCGTGGTGATGTCCTTCTTGTCCTGCGAGACGCCCTGGAACCCGGCGACGATGGCGATGTTGCCCTCGTCGAGGGCCGTCCGGATGCGGCCGGGCGTGACATCGATGATCCGCGCTTTGTTGTGGACCGAGTCGGTGATGACGCCTGCCTGGCTACCGGTGAAGCTCTGGGCGCTGTGGCCCAGGTTTTTGATCGCCATCGCCAGCAGGGCCATGGAGATCCGCTCTCCGGCGGTCAGCAGCATGTCGAACTCTCGTCCGCTGGGCATCGGAGATACCTGCTCGGCGAGATCGATCAGCTCGTCCGTCGTGTCGCCCATCGCGGAAACGACCACGACCACCTGGTGGCCGTTCTTCTTCGCTTCCACGATTCGCTTGGCGACGCGCTTGATGCCCTCGGCATCGGCTACGGAGGAGCCTCCGTACTTCTGCACGACAAGGCCCACGTGCGCTCCTCGCTCAATCCGTCTCTGCACCGCACAACTGCGGTCGGCTCAGTCTAACGAGCGGCCGGAATCCCCCGCCTCGGTATCGCATCGTGAGATGTCCCGCTCATGACGCGATACCGCGGCTTTTCTTCGGGAATTCCCGGCCGCTCCAGGAGGGCCTGCCTCCGCCAGGACGACGTGCCGCTCCAGGACCGCATCTGCCCCTGACCGCCGCGCACACTCGGAAAAGCAGGGAAAGTGTGCCGTGTCACAAACGGCGAGTGTGGCTTAACTCTCAACCACTAAGACCGACCGGCAATGGGAGGGCGGGAGAAGGAGCGGGGTCTGGTGCGTGCAGCTGCAAGGCGGAGGAGGGAGTGATGGCGGAGCCATCGCGACCGACGACAACGCGGCAGATGTGCGTGCCAGACCCCGCGACGCCGCCCTCCCATTGCCGGTCGGTCTAAGGTGCGCCTGTGCGCGTACTTCTGGTGGAAGACGACGAGCCGGTCGCCGAGTCGCTTCGGCGCGGCCTGCAGCGCTACCGCTTCGCGGTCGAGTGGGTGAGCACCGGCCACGCGGCCCTGGCCCACGAGGACCCGTACGACGTCGTCCTCCTCGATCTCGGGCTGCCCGACACCGACGGCCTCGACGTCTGCAAGGCCCTGCGGGCACGCGGCGAGGTTCCGATCATCGTGATCAGCGCGCGCGGCGACGAGACCGACCGGGTGGTGGGCCTGGAGACCGGCGCGGACGACTACGTCTCCAAACCCTTCGGCGTACGCGAGGTCATCGCCCGAATAAGGACGGTGATGCGCCGTGTGCAGCCGCGTACGGCGGTGGACAGCGGCCCCGACCGCTACGGGCCGCGCCTCACCGTCGACCGCGAGGCCGCCCGGGTACGCCTCGACGGCGTCGAGGTGGCCCTCGCCCCCGAGGAGTACGACCTGCTCGCCTTCCTCACCGAGGAGCCCGGCGCGCTGATGTCGCGCGAGCAGATCATGGAAGCGGTCCGGGACGGGAACCGGTTCGGGCCGGCGAAGACACTCGACGTCCATGTCGCGGCACTGCGGCGGAAGCTGACGGGGGCGATCACGATCGAGGCGGTACGGGAGGTCGGCTTCCGCCTGGAGGTCGTACGGGAGTCTTCGGCATCCGCCCCGGAGCAGGACGGGTCCGGCGCGTGATCCGGCAACTCATCGTCAGTTACGTCCTGTTGGTGGCCGTCGCGCTGACCGCGTTCACCGTGCCGGTGGCGTTCACGCTGACCTCGCAGCTGCGCGGGGACACGGAGGAGTCCGTACGCCGGGAGGCGACGACCATGTCGCTGATGCTGGCGCAGGGCGATCCCGCCTCGCGGGAGGCACTGGACCGGCTGGCGACCGCGTACGCCGACCGGACGCCCGGCACCGTGGCCGTGCTTCCGAAGTCCGCCGCCGACACGACCACAGCCCGGTGGGGCGACGGCGCGCTCAGGGTGACGGTCCCGGCGATACGCGACGACGAAACCGTGGGGGCCGTGCGCGTCACGTACCCGACCTCCGATCTCACCGCCCGGCTGTGGCGGATCTGGGCCTTCAGCGCCGTCCTCGCGGCCGGCGTGCTGGCGGTGGCCGCCGGGCTCGGCGCGCTGCTGGCCCGCCGGCTGACCCGGCCGCTGCGCCGGCTCAGCGACATGGCGAGCAAGTTCAGCGACGGCGACCTGAGCGCGCGCTCGCCGGTCACGGGCCCGCCGGAGACACGGCGCCTCGCCCGCACCCTCAACTCGGTCACGGAACGCCTCGACACCCTCATCGACTCCCAGCGGATCTTCGTCGCCGACGCCTCGCACCAACTCCGTACGCCCCTCACGGCCTTGCGCCTGTCCCTGGACAACATCGCGGACGGGGTCGAGGACGACTCCGTCCGCGAGGACGTGGACCAGGCCACCGCGGAGGTGATCCGGATGAGCCGCCTGGTGAACGGACTGCTGATGCTCGCCCGCGCGGAGGCGAAGGTGCCGGCGGCGGAGACGCTGCCACTGCGGGAGCTGCTGGAGAACCGGCTGGCGGTGTGGCGGCCGGCCGCCGAGGAGCGCGGAGTCACCATCGCGCAGGAGGGGGAACTCAGCGACCGGTCGCATGTGCTGGCCAGTCCCGGTCACCTCGACCAGGTGCTGGACAACGTCCTGTCGAATGCCCTGGAGGTCTCCCCGGACGATTCGACGATCACCGTGCGGGTGACGGTCCGCGCCCACGAGGTGGTGCTGTCGGTGCTGGACCAGGGCCCCGGCATGTCGGACACCGAGAAGTCCCGCGCCTTCGACCGCTTCTGGCGCGGCCAGGGCCTGACCGGGCACTCCGGCTCCGGTCTCGGCCTCGCCATCGTCAAGCAGCTGCTGACGGACGACGGCGGGACCGTGACGCTCGAGGACGCGCCCGGGGGCGGACTGTGCGTGGCGGTCGGTCTGCGGTCGGCAGCACAGAGGAGTGGTGGCTGACGATCAGCCACCCAAAGGGAGGAGGTTGTCGGTGGTGGGAGGCGTCGAGTGGGCGGACAGTCTGCTGCTGGGCGGAATCGTGCTGCTGGGCTCCTCTGTGCAGTGGCTCACGGGGATGGGGTTCGCGCTGGTCGCCGTACCGGCGCTGGTGCTGCTGCTCGGGCCGGCCCAGGGAGTCGTACTCGCCAACTGCGCGGCCGGGGCCATCAGCGTGGTCGGCCTCGCGAGCGGCTGGCGGCGCGTACGGCCGACCGCGATGGTGCCCCTGTGCGTCGCGGGGCATGCACGGTACCGACCGGCACCTGGCTGGCCCGGCGGCTGCCCGAGCCCGTGCTGCTGGTCTTCATGGGCGCATTGGTGACGGTGGCCGTGCTGCTGGTCATGCGGGGCGCCCGGGTCCCCGCCCTGCGCGGCACGAAGGGGGCGGTCGCCGCCGGCGCCGCGGGCGGCTTCATGAACTCCGCGGCCGGGGTGGGCGGTCCGCCGATGTCCCTGTACGCGGTCAACGCCGGTTGGACCGTACGGGAGTTCGTGCCGAACGCACAGTTCTACGGAGTGGTGGTGAACGCCTTCTCGGTGGCCGCGAACGGGGTTCCACACCTTGGCGCGGGGCGCTGGGGCGTCGCGGGAGCGGGGATGGCGGTGGGCGGCATGATCGGCCGGGCGCTGGCTCGGCGGGTGCCGGAGGAGCGGGTGCGGATGCTGGTGCTGGGGCTGGCGCTGACCGGCGGGGTGACGACTTTGACGAAGGGGGTGTGGGGGCTTTGACTTCCTCCTCTCAGTCCACGAACTCCTTGAGGGGCTCGGTGTCCAGGGTGATGTTCACCGGGTCGGGGAGCTTGACGGCGGCGCCGAAGGGCACCTTCTCTGCGTGCCGGTAGCGGCCGTCCTCGGGCTGATCGAAGACGACGACCGAGCAGTCGTCACGGTCGATGAGGAGGTGGACGGGGATGCCCGCTGCCGCGTATCCGTCGGGCTTCTCGACCCGGTCGCGCTGGTGGGTGTCGGCGTCGTACGACGTGACCTCCACCGCCATCAGGTCACCATCGGCGTCGGACCACTCGCCCCGCCCCTTGAGGCCGCCCACCGGGACGAGCACTCCATCAGCACGGGCGCGCCCTTTGCGGTAGCGCTCCGTCTTCAGGCCGCTCTCCGCATGCAGCCACAGGTTCCTGCCGGCGCCGACCACGCCGTACGTGGACCCGGGTCGGCTGTGCGCGGTGCTCGGCTATCTCGGAGCCTGACTGACTTCCGGTGCGGCACATGAGAAGTCGTATGCCGCCCAGTTGGTGAGCGGGCGGTAGCCGAGGCGCTGGTAGAGGGCGTTACTGGTGGGGTTGGACAGGTCCGCGAACAGGACGACATCCCTCGCGCCGAGGGCCAGCGCGGCCCGGCTCACCTCCGCCGCCACGGCGCCCGCATAGCCGCGACCGCGCAGGTGGGCCGGGGTGTAGACGATGTCCACCTGGATCTGGCCGCCGATCAACGGGTTCATGCCCGCGATGGAGACGGGGGTGCCGTCCGGGGTCTCCCAGAGCGTGTAGCGCTTGTCGGCGAAGCGGGTGTGGGCCCACGTCTCGGCGTCGATGGAGACGTCTTCCCCGACCGCCTTGGCGAACTCGCCGCACCAGAACATGACTTGCTCGAGATCCTGCTCGCCCAGGACGCGGCCTCGGCCCGCCGGCAGCGGCTCCGGTGGGGTGAGCGTGCCGAGGCGGTACAGACAAAGTCGCGTGTCGCGGAGTTTCGGCGTCGCGCCGGTGTGCCGCTGCCAGGCCTCGGCGAAAGCGGTGGCCGTGCTGTGGTCCGCGCTGACGGAGGGAAGGGAGTGCCCGAGGGCGGCCAGGTGGGCGGCGAGGCTGTCGGCCTGCTCAGGCGTGAGCGGGGTGAGGCCCAGACCGCGGGGCGGGAGACGGTAGAAGGTGGCGCGGACCTCGTCCGCTCGCTCCAGCAGGCCGAAGACGGGGGCTTCGGTGCCGAAGGCCTCCGCCCCACGTGCTCGCAGTCTCGCGGTCCACGTCAGCGGCATGACGTGCAGGCCGGGCCGCGAGCGCAGGAAGTCTCCGGCTCGGGCGAGAAAGTCGTCGACGTCTTCGGTGAGGTGCCAGTCATCCGGGCGCATGCCGCATGGTTTCTCAACCTGTAGGCATGCGCCCGTGGTTTCCCGTTACTTGACCGTCCGCATCCCCAACGGCCCCGCGAGCTCCTCCGCCATGACCTTGCCCGCCTCCTCCGCGAGGGCGTCGTCGCCGAGGTCCTGGTCGGTGTCGAGGCCGTCCAGTTCCTCCAGGGGCTGGTTGAGGCGGACGTGGGCCACTACGGACTGGAGGGCGCGCAGGGTTGCGGAAGCGGTGGAGCCCCAGTTGGAGAAGTAGGAGAACTGCCACCACCAGAGGGCTTCCGTGGTGCGGCCGGCCCGGTAGTGGGCCATGCCGTGGCGGAGGTCGGCGATGACGTCGGCGAGGTCGTCGGAGATACGGGCGGGGACCGGGGCCTTGCGCGGCTCGTAGGGGTCGAAGACCTCCGAGTAGACGTCGATCGGCTCCAGCATCACCGCCAGGCGCTCGCGGAGTTCGTCCACGTCCGCCTCCGGGCCGAGGTCCGGCTCGTAGCGCTCGTCGGGGACGATGTCCTCGTGCGCGCCGAGTCGGCCGCCGGCCAGCAGCAGCTGGGAAACCTCCAGGAGGAGGAAGGGCACGGCCGAGTCCGGCTCGTCACCCTTGGCCACCTCGGTGACGGCGACCAGGAAGCTCGCTACCTGGTCCGCGATCTGGACGACGAAATCGTCGGGATCCTGGCTGGTCGCATGCAGCGTGGCGTCAGACATCTAGGAGTCGTCTCCCCTCGAAGGCGCGGCCGAGTGTGACCTCGTCCGCGTATTCCAGGTCGCCACCCACAGGGAGGCCGCTGGCCAGGCGGGTGACCTTGAGGCCCATGGGTTTGATCATGCGGGCGAGGTACGTGGCCGTGGCCTCGCCCTCCAGGTTCGGGTCCGTGGCCAGGATCAGCTCCGTGACCGTGCCGTCCGCCAGGCGGGCCAGGAGTTCCCTTATGCGCAGGTCGTCCGGGCCCACGCCCTCGATCGGGCTGATCGCGCCGCCCAGGACGTGGTACTTGCCCCGGAACTCACGCGTCCGCTCGACCGCGACCACGTCCTTCGGCTCCTCCACCACGCAGATCACCGACAGGTCGCGGCGCGGGTCGCGGCAGATGTTGCACAGCTCTTCCTGTGCGACATTGCCGCAGGTCGCGCAGAAGCGGACCTTCGCCTTGACCTCCATGAGGGCCTGCGCGAGTCGGCGGACGTCCGTCGGCTCGGCCTGCAGGATGTGGAAGGCGATCCGCTGCGCGCTCTTGGGACCGACGCCGGGCAGCCGCCCCAGCTCGTCGATGAGGTCCTGGACCACGCCTTCGTACAACGGACTGCCTTTCCTGGGTACCGCTCGGTACTGCTCCTGGGCACTGCTTCGTCTTCGTCTTTGTCGTTGTCTTTATGCGTACGGTAGTTGGCGTGCGCCGGTCTTAGAAGGGCAGACCGGGGATGCCGCCGCCGCCGAGGCCCTGGGCGAGCGGGCCGAGCTTCTGCTTCTGGAGCGCCTGCGCGTTCTCGTTCGCCGCCTGGACGGCCGCGACGATCAGGTCGGCGAGGGTCTCGGTGTCCTGCGGGTCCACCGCCTTCGGGTCGATGACCAGGGCGCGCAGCTCGCCGGAGCCCGTCACCGTCGCCTTCACCAGGCCGCCGCCCGCCTGGCCGTCGACCTCCGTCCGCGCCAGCTCCTCCTGCGCGTTCGCGAGGTCCTGCTGCATCTTCTGGGCCTGCTGGAGCAGCTGCTGCATATTGGGCTGGCCACCACCGGGAATCACGATCAGCTCCTGGTTCGTACGGCTGTGTATACCGCTGTGAGTACCGCTGTCCGAACGGGATTTTCCCGTTCAGCATGAGCCTACGTGGTCGGCGGGTCGGTCGCCCAAGCACTCTTTCGAGTGAGACCGCACGAAGGCCTATACCTGACCAAGACCCACTTCCGGGCGGAAAACCGGTGAAACCCGTGCCATCGCCACCCATTGGGCGCTAGGAAGGAGAGGGCGCTTCAGCACCACGCGTCACGCGACATCACGCAACGTCACTAGTTTCGAACGTCGCTGGTTTCGTCGGAGTCGTCACCGCCGTCGTCAGTAGGGAGTGCCGGGTGAGCCAGCCGGAGATGCAGCCCGAGGGGCCGCCCCAGGACGGGCCGGCCGACGGGGCGATCGGGCCCCGGCCGGGCGACCTGACCGGCCGGCCGCTCCCGCTCGGGGACTGGGGGGAGCCGGCTGAGCGGCTCCATGAGATGTACCGGTGGGTCGAGCGGGGCGCGCTCGACACGGCTTCCTGGTATCTCACGGACCGCGCGGGGAAGCGGTGGGGGGCGCGGGTGCTGCGGGGCGGGGCGGCGCTGGGGGCGGTGGCCGGGGCCGCGCTGCTGCTGCTCGATCTCACCGGGGTGGTCGGGGGGATCGCCCCCTGGGGGTGTCTCGCGCTGTTGCTCGGGGTCGCGTGTGTGGCGGGTGACCGGTTCTTCGGGGTGACCTCCGGATGGATAAGGGACGTGGCCACCGCTCAGGCCGTGCAGCGGCGGCTTCAGGTGTTGCAGTTCGACTGGGCGTCCGAGAGCGTGCGGGAGGTGCTGGGGCCGACGGAGGGCACCGCCGGTGAAGCGGCGGAGCGGTGCCTCGGTGTGCTGCGGCGGTTCTCGGAGGACGTGACGGAGCTGGTCCGGGCCGAGACGGCGGACTGGATGATGGAGTTCCGGACCGGGCCGGCGCCGTTGGGGATGCAGCCCTCGCCGGCCGGGGCGCCGCAGGCGGAGAGCGGTCCGCCCGGTCGGGCGCCGCTGCCGCCGGGGGCTCGGCCGAACATGCCTCGGCAGCGGCCGCCTGAGCCGCGGTAGCCCTCCGGGTGGGGGTAGGGGTGGGTTTTCGCCCCCATCGCCCGAAGGGCTCGTCCTCAGACGCCGGACGGGCTGAAGACTGCCCCCGGCACCACAAGACCGAGTAGCCTTGTTGGTCCTCAAGTTCCTTTCCAGCCAGCGCAGTTGAGCGGTGGGGGAGTTCTGCGTGCCAGCGAATCAAGGTGGACTAGAAGGCTTTCCGGACGACCGGGCCGGTGATTTCGTACGGGACTTCCCGACGACCGTGGCGCCCGAATATCGCAATCGGGCGAACCTCGCGACCATGCCGCCGCTGTTCTTGCTGCGGGTGCCGGAATCGGCGTACACGACCGGCGTGGACCGCGTGGTCAGGGCCCTGATCGGGTCGCTCGACCACAACGGGAAGCTGGTGCCGTACGCGTATATGCCCGCCGCGGAGGACACCGCACTGCTCGCCGGGGGCGCGGGGGTGCAGTTGCAGACCGGGGCGCCGGAGAACATGACCCCCGACCGGTTCCCGCACACCCTGATCATCCGGGACCTCGTCGCGTACATCCGCGCGCACCCGCAGGCGTGGACGGAGCACGGCTCGCAGGCGAAGGAGTTGCAGGCCTACGCGTGCGAGCAACGAGCCAAGCGGGGCGGCTTGTTGGGCTTCAGCAGGATGCAGGGGCCGGAGGACGGCGGCGTCGCGGGCTTTCTGATGAGGGTCGGCTGGCTGTCGTTCGTGCAGACGTTGCCCCGGTGGTTGTGGGCCCGCGCGATGTCCCGCAAGGTGATGCGCGGCTGGCTCGGCGCGGAAGCCGTGGCCGGGGGCAGCAAGAAGCTGTTCCGGGTGATCGACAACCTCGGCAGCGTGCGCGGGACGCAGCTGAGCGGCGACCCGGGCCACCAGGAAGCGCTCCAGGAGCTCGACTGGCTGTTGGTGCGGGCCCTGCTGGAGGATCTGAGCGCGCCCCCGACAGGGAGAATCCTGCCCGCGCGGCGAAGAAGAACCGGCCGGCCCGTACTTCTCGTGGAACTGCCTCCGGAGGGCAGCCGGGGCGCCCTGGCCGCCGAGCGTTTGCTGCGCTCACTGCACCGGGCGCGCACCACCGCCCGGCCGCCCGGCCCGCTCGTCGTGGCCGTGGGCCTGCCCTCCGCCGCGCTGCTGGAGGAACTCGGCGATCCGGACGAGATGAGCCTGTCGGAGGCGAGTCTGCGGCTCGGTCAGCGGGACGGGTCGCCCGTTCTGGTGACCTTCGCCGAGGAGTCCCTCGCCCGGCGGGGGCTGCCCGTCCGCCCGGTCGATCCGCGGACCTTCAAGTTCGACTGGACCGTGCCCACCTGGCTGGTGACCGGGGTCGCCGTGCTCGCCCTGACCGCCGCGGGGCTGACGACGCGGCAGGCCCTCGTCCCCGACGTGGACCGTTCCTGCGTCGGCGGCGCCGAGTCCGTCGCCGAGTCGGCCCGCGCCACACCTATCCCGGTGGACTCCAAGGGCTGGTACGACGCGGCCGTCAAGGAGATCGCCGAGCAGAACACGCGGGCCGAGCAGGCCGCCGCCCAGGGCAGGACCGTACGGACCGTGGTCGCCTTCGTCTCCAGCGTGCCGACCAACGAGAACGAGACCCGGTTCGACGGGACCATCCCGGAGCTGCGCGGCATCGCGATGTGGCAGCGCAAGCTGCTCGACGACGCCGTGTCCAACGACTCCGCCGTCCGGCTGCGGGTCGAGGTGCGGCCCACCGGGCGGGCGTTCACCAACGCCGTGGCCGAGGCGGAGAAGCTCGTCGCCGAGGTACGGGACGAGCGTGCCGCCAAGGCGTACGAGAAGATCGTCGGCGTCCTCGGATACGCGCAGAGCCGGGACGAGACCCGGGCCGCGCTCCAGGTGCTGGGCAACGCGCGGATCCCCGCCATCGGCACCACCGCCACCGCCGACGAGATGCTGGCCGGCTCGGCGAGCCTCAGCTTCTGGCCCTTCACCCCGGCCAACTCGACCGAGGCCCGGATCGAGGCCGACTTCGCGAGCCAGCAGAACATCGTGGCGAAGCCGGGGACCCAGGAGGAGGACAGCTGCTCCCCCGCCCACCGGGCCATCGTCATCGAAAGCTCCGCCGACCTCTACAGCCGCAGCCTCGCGGACAAGTTCCGTGCCGCGTTCCCCGGCGAGTCCCAGGTCTTCAACTTCAACCAGGACGGCGACTTCGATCCCCCGCCCCCGGCGGGCGCCATCAGCGTCTCCAGCGCGGACGAGCTGGCGCGGCAGCTGTGCAAGGCGCTGCGGACGGACCCGGAGTCGGTCGTGTACTGGTCGGCGCGGGCCCGTGACTTCACCGCGTTCATCACCGCCATGGACACCCGCGGCACCTGCATCGACGACGACGTGACGGTCCTCGGCGGCAACGAACTCACGAACGTCGCCCAGACCGGCGTCTACAACAACAAGGACTGGCTGCGCCTCTACTACTCGGCGCACCGGCTGCCCGCCACCGACACCCGGGCCAGCGAGAAGACCCTCCAGTTCGTGGACGACTACAACGCGTTCGTCGGGCGCACCACGAAGGGCACCGACCCCTGGGTCCAGGACGGCCACTCCGCGGTCTCCTACGACGCCTTCCATGTCCTGTCGCAGGCGGTGGACCAGGCCCGGCTGCGCGACGAGTCCGTCTCCCGGGCGTCCGTCCTGTCCGTCCTCGGCGGCGGCGTCACCTTCAACGGCGCCACCGGCTACGTCTCCTACGACCAGGGCAACAACGCCCCGCCCCTCGACAAGACCCTCGTGCTGATGCGGCAGTTGGCGGAGCGTCCGGCGGCCGTCGTGGTGTGCGGGGCGTACCGGCAGGGCGAGTCGAGCCGTACGCAGGGCGCGCCGTGCGCCCGGCAATGAGGCACTGAACAGACGATCGGCCGGGGCTCAGCCGTCGCCGCAGATCTTCAGGCCCACCGGTGTCCCGCACGGCAGATGTCCATGCGTACGGATCACGTCCTGGCCGCTGCCCCGGCTGATGTAGGCGAGGAAACTGGAGGCGAGGGAGTCGGCGGGCGGCTGGCCGTAGGTGTAGGCGTACTCGATCTCGCGGTACGGGTAGTCGCTGGTGCCGTGCTCCAGCTCCTCCACGGACGGGCGGTGACCGTCGAGGGTGAGCCGGCGCAGGCCCTTGTATCCGGTGGCGAGGTTGAGTTCGCTGTAACCGCTCGCGCCGGGGAGCCGGACCACGGTGCTCAGCACCTGGTCGGTGGAGTCGAGTTCGCAGCGCACCACGGGCGCCGTCACGTCGTCCTTGCTGACGCAGTCCAGCGAGGAGTTGGCGATCTCGCCGCGCCCCAGCACCCGCCGCTGGAATACCTGCCGGGTACCGGAGTTGGCGTCCCGGCTGACGAGCAGGACGGGGCGGTCGGGGCCGCCGAGCTGCTTCCAGTTCTTGATCTCGCCACGGTAGAGGCGGCGTACGTTCTTCAGCGACAGGTTCTTCACGGGGACGTCGTCGTTGACGACCAGCGCGAACACCGAGACGGCGACCCGGTTCTCGCGCAGTTGCGGGTACCCGTTCGGCTTGGGGCCGTCGGAGAGGGCGACGACGGGCGGGGAGCCCTTCGTGGACTTGGCGCCCGCGTCGGCGAGTTCGCGCACCCCGGCCGTGCTGCCGTGCGGGTCGACCGTGATGTCGGAGCCCTCGCAGTCCTTCTCGTACTTCTTGGCCAGCTCGCTCATCACGGGCGCGAAGGCGGTCGAGCCGGTGACGGTCAGCGCGCGGCGGAGACGACACCGATCACCGCGGTCCCGACGGCCACAATGTTCTCTGCGCTCAACCACTCCATCGTGAGCCACTCCCCCGAGCCCTACGGTGCGGTCACCGTACGGCTCGAGGCGGAAACATCCGGGATACGCCGGGTGAAGTTCAGCGGCCTGTCACGGTAATTGACGGGTCGTCAGCCGCTTTTGGTGTAGGTCAGCGCCTCGCCCGAGTCCGTGTTCACCCGGCGCAGACGGCCGTCGGGCAGGAGGGTGACCTCGGAGGCGGCGCCCGGGGTGCAGGAGGAGATCGGTTCGCCGGTGGTGACCTCGGAGGGGCCGATCGCCAGGGGGCCGTCGGCGCCGGGGTCGGCGGTCAGTTCGGCCTGGAAAACACAGTGGTACGTGGAGTCGCCGGACGGCCCGTCCGCGGTGAGGGAGAGGACCGTGTCGCCGACCTCGCCCTGCTGGATGGTGAGTCGGCGGGTGTTGTGGCCGGTCGCGTTGTCGATGGAGGAGTCCCAGGTGCCGAGGAACGCCTCCGGGACCGTGCCGTCCTGGGGTGCCTGCGAGGAGGGCGACTCGTCGGCGGTGGGCGACGCCTCGGGCGTGGTCGGGCCCGGCGTCGTGGGCCCGCTGGTGGCCGGGGACGGCTTGGAGTCGTCGGTGCTGTCGCCGCCGCCCCGCATCAGCGCGTAGACGGAGCCGCCCGCGCCGAGCGCGACGACGAGGGCCACGACGATCAGGGCGACGGTGGAGCGGCCGCTTCTGGACGGGGGCTGGGGGGCGGGGGCGGCCCCGGGACCGTACGGCCCTCCCGGTCCGTAGGGCGTGGTCGAGCCGTACGGAGGGGCGGCGGCGCCCCAGCCGTTGTGGGGACCGTTCTGGGGAGCGTTCTGCGGATAGCCGTACGCGGGCGGGCCGGAGGGGCTGGGGTGCTGCTGAGGGTGCTGCTGGGGATAGCCGTACGCGGGGTGCGGTGTGGGCGGTGCGGCCGGCTGGGGGACGCCCGCGATCAGGGTGGGGAGGTGGTCCGAGGAGACCGGCTGCCCCGGCGCGGGCGGGGCGGGGCTTTCCTCGGCGGGGGTGGCGGCGTGCTCCGGGGCGACCTCGGGCGCGGGCGGCGCCGGGGTGGGCGCCGGAGCGGCCTGCGGCGGGGCCGGTGCCTCGTCCGGGTTCTCGGTGTCCAGCAACTGCACGGCGTGCCGCCCCAGTTGGGCCACCAGTGTGCCCGGCAGCCACGGATCGCGGGTCCGCCCGTCCACGACGGTGTCGTCCGCGCCGGTGAACTCCAGGATCTCGTCCAGCGAGGGACGGGCCGCCGGGTCCTTGCGCAGACAGCGGCGTACGAGGTCGGCGAGGCCCTCCGGCACACCCTCCAGGTCGGGATCCTCCTGCGCGATACGGAACATCATCGCGTGCACCCCGCTGCTCGCCGCCCCGAAGGGCAGCACACCCGTGGCGGCGTACGCGAGGACCGAGCCCAGACAGAAGACGTCGCACGCGGGCGTGATGCGGTCGCCGCGGACCTGCTCGGGCGCCATGAACCCGGGCGACCCGACGAGGGCGCCGGTGCGGGTGAGACCGCCGTCGGTCACGGTCTCCAGAGCGCGCGCGATCCCGAAGTCGATGACGCGCGGACCGTCGATCGTGACCAGCACGTTGGAGGGCTTGAGGTCGCGGTGGATGAGCCCGGCGGCGTGGATGTCCTTGAGGGCGTGGGCGAGTCCGGCCGCGAGGATACGGACGGAGCGCTCGGGCAGCGCGCCGTGGTCGCGGCCGACGACGGTCTGGAGCGACGGTCCGGCGACGTAGCCGGTGGCCAGCCACGGGATCTCGGCCTCCGTGTCCGCGTCGAGCACGGGTGCGGTCCAGTGACCGCCGACCCGCCGCGCGGCCCCGACCTCCTGCCGGAAGCGCGCCCGGAACTCCTCCTGCTCGGCGAGCTGCCGCCGCACCAGTTTGACGGCGACCGTACGCCCCCGGTCGGACCGGGCGAGATACACGTGCCCCATCCCGCCGGCGCCGAGGCGCGCGAGCAACCGATACGCCCCGATCCGCTGCGGATCCCCTGGCCCCAGCTTCTCCATCGCCGCGCCACCCTCCCCCGTACGTGTGCAACGGACCGAGGATAGTTCGGCCGTATCGGGAGGCGGGTTGAGCGGTGTCTACGGTTCCGTAACAGTGGTTGCCGCCGCTTCGGTGGGCGTTTTGGTGGGGCAGGCGGCGGCCGGTCCGGCGCGGCGGGCCGGCTCATCGGCGACGCCTGTCAATGGTCGCTCTCCTCGTCTCCACGCCCGACACACTGTCGTGGAAAGCCCCGGACCGCAGACAGGACGCCGATGTCGCGCCCGCCCCGCGCGCCCCTACGCTTCGGCGCATGACTCCTCAGCCCAACCCCCAGGTCGGCGCCGCCGTGAAGGCCGCGGACCGCGCGCACGTGTTCCACTCCTGGTCCGCGCAGGAGCTCATCGACCCGCTCGCCGTCGCCGGCGCGGAGGGGTCGTACTTCTGGGACTACGAAGGCAACCGGTATCTGGACTTCACCAGCGGGCTCGTCTTCACCAACATCGGCTACCAGCACCCGAAGGTCGTCGCCGCGATCCAGGAGCAGGCGGCCACCCTGTCGACGTTCGCGCCCGCCTTCGCGATCGAGGCGCGGTCGGAGGCGGCCCGGTTGATCGCCGAGCGGACCCCGGGCGACCTGGACAAGATCTTCTTCACCAACGGCGGGGCCGAGGCCGTCGAGAACGCCACGCGGATGGCCCGGCTGCACACGGGCCGGCCGAAGGTCCTTTCGGCGTACCGCTCCTACCACGGTGCCACCGCCGCCGCGATCAACCTCACCGGTGACCCGCGGCGCTGGCCCAGCGACAGCGGCGCGGCCGGTGTCGTCCACTTCTGGGCGCCGTTCCTGTACCGGTCGCCCTTCCACTCCGACAGTGAGCGACAGGAGGCCGAGCGGGCCCTCCAGCACCTCGAGGACACGATCGTGTTCGAGGGGCCGGGGACGATCGCGGCGGTGATCCTGGAGACGATCCCGGGCACGGCGGGCATCATGACGCCGCCGCCCGGCTATCTCGCCGGGGTGCGGGAGATCTGCGACCGGTACGGGATCGTCTTCGTCCTGGACGAGGTCATGGCCGGGTTCGGCCGCACCGGCAAGTGGTTCGCGGCGGACCACTACGACGTCACGCCCGACCTGATGACCTTCGCGAAGGGCGTGAACTCCGGCTACGTGCCGCTGGGCGGCGTGGCGATCTCGGCGGCGATCGCGGAGACCTTCGCCCGCCGGCCCTACCCCGGTGGGCTCACCTACTCCGGGCACCCGCTGGCCTGTGCCGCCGCCGTGGCCACGATCAACGTGATGGAGGAGGAGGGCGTCGTCGACCAGGCCGCCCGTATCGGCGAGACGGTGCTCGGGCCCGGGCTGCGGGAGCTCGCCTCCCGGCATCCCAGCGTGGGCGAGGTCCGCGGTACGGGGGTGTTCTGGGCGTTGGAGCTCGTCAGGGACCGGGCGACGCGGGAGCCGCTCGTGCCCTACAACGCTGCCGGGGAGGCGAACGCGCCGATGGCCGCGTTCGGGGCTGCCGCCAAGGCGAACGGTCTGTGGCCGTTCATCAACATGAACCGGACCCATGTCGTGCCTCCGTGCAACGTCACCGAGGCCGAGGCGAAGGAGGGCCTCGCGGCCCTGGATGTGGCGCTGACGGTGGCCGACGAGCACACGGTGTGACACCACGGGGGTTTCTCGCCCCCGCCGCCCCTACCCTCCCCCAAGCTCTCGGCTTGGGGGAGTTTGAGGACGAGGCCGTTCAGGCCGAACGGGGGTCTGGGGGCGGAGCCCCCAGGTACGGATGGGACGGGTAGGGGCGGCGGGGGCGAAAACCTCTCCGAGGGAACCCCACCCCGTAAGGTGACGTGTTCATAGGTGGAGCACACGCACGTGCACCCGTACGCGAAGGATGGGGAGCAAGAGACGATGCCCGGCCCCGGCGGCAACGCCGCCGTAACCCGCAGCACCCTGCGACAGCAGATAGCGGACGCCCTCCGCGACGAGGTGCTGGCCGGCCGCCTCCAGCCCGGGCAAGAGTTCACGGTGAAGGAGATAGCCGAGCAGTACGGCGTCTCCGCGACCCCGGTCAGGGAAGCACTGGTCGACCTGTCGGCGCAGGGCCTCCTGGAGGCGGACCAGCACCGCGGCTTCCGCGTGCACGAGTACTCGTCGACCGACTACCGCGACATGATCGAGGCCCGCAGCCTGGTCACGGACGCCATGTTCCACAGCCTCGCCGCCACCGGAATGAAACAGCTCGACGATCCCGGCGCCCTCACCGCCCTCGCGGCCGTCCGCCGCCGCGGCGAGGAGGCAGGGCGCGCCGCCTGCGCCGGCGACCTGAACGTCCTCATCGGCTACGACCTCCGCTTCTGGCGTGAGCTCAGCGGCCTCTTCGGCAACCCCTACCTCACCGACTTCCTGCACCGCCTGCGCGTCCAGTCCTGGGTGTGCACGGTGCAGCACCTGAGCCGGGTGGACGACCTGAAGGGCCGCCTGTGGTCGGGGCACACGGAGTTCGTGGACGCGCTCGCGCGCCGCGATCCGGACGCGGCGCACGCGATCATCACCGAGTACAACGCCCACTCCATAGCCCTCATCGAGCGCCTGGCCGCCGAATGAGCGCGACCCACGCCGCGGACGTCATAGAGGACATGTCGGCCACTGCCATAGACCTGACGGTCGTCGTACCCGCGTACAACGAAGAGCGCCGCCTCGCCCCGACCCTCGACGCGATCGTCACGCACCTGAGCGAGAACCAGAGCCGGCTCGGCGAGTGGGAGCTCATCGTCGTGGACGACGGGTCCACGGACGGGACCAGGGACGTCGTCGCCGCCGTCACCGCCCGCGACCGCCGCGTCCAGCTCGTCACCAGCCCCCGCAACCGCGGCAAGGGTCACGCCCTGCGGCTGGGCGTGCTCGCCTCGTACGGCCGCCGGATCCTGGTCACGGACGCCGACCTGGCCGCGCCGATCGAGGAGCTGGAGCAGCTCGACAAGGCGCTCAGCGAGGGACACTCGGCCGCGATCGGCTCGCGCGCCACGCCCGGCTCGACGATCGAGAGGCATCAGCACCTCCTGCGGGAGCTGCTCGGCCGCGCGGGCAACTTCCTCATACGCCGGGTCGCGGTGCCCGGCATACGCGACACCCAGTGCGGCTTCAAGCTGTTCGACGGGGACCGGGCACGCGAGGCGTTCGGCGCGTCCCGGCTCAATGGGTGGGGCATCGACGTCGAGGTACTGCAGCACTTCCGCCGGTCCGGCTGGCCGGTCGCCGAGGTCCCGGTCCGCTGGTCCCACCAGCCCGGCTCGAAGGTACGGCCCCTCGACTACGGCCGCGTCCTCGCCGAACTGACCCTCCTGAAGGCGCGAGCCGTACGCCCCGCCGATCTCTTCGCGGCCACCCTCTTCCTCCTCATGGCGGTCGTCCTCTACTCCGGCCGCTGGGCGGACCCGGACAACCGCTACCTCCCGGACTCACTGCAGGACCAGAACCAGTGGGAGTGGTTCTTCACGGTCACGGCCGACAACGTCCGCCACCTCCACAACCCCCTCTTCACCACCTTCCAGAACTTCCCGGACGGCGTGAACCTCATGGCCAACACGGTCATGCTGGGCCTGTCCGTCCCCTTTGCGCCGATCACCCTGCTCTTCGGCCCGGCGATCGCCCTGAGCCTGGTCATGACCCTGGGCCTGGCCGCGACCGGCGCCGCCTGGTACTGGCTGATCGTCAAGCACGTCGTACGGCACCGGGGCGCGGCCTTCGTCGGCGCGGCACTCGCCGCCTTCGCTCCCCCGATGATCAGCCACGCCAACGCGCACCCGAACTTCATGATCCTGTTCATGGTCCCGCTGATCATCGACCGTGCGCTGCGCCTGTGCACGGGCGCGCGGGTCGTCCGGGACGGGATCGTGCTCGGGCTGATGGCGACGTACCAGATCTTCCTCGGCGAGGAACCGCTGCTGCTCGCGGCGATGGGCATGGTGCTGTTCGCGCTCGGCTACGCCGCCGTACGCCGCGAGGTGGCGAAGGCGGCGCGGCGTCCGCTGCTGAAGGGGCTGGCGGTGGCGGGGGCCGTGTGTCTGCCTCTCGTCGCCTTTCCGCTGTACTGGCAGTTCGCCGGGCCGCAGAGCTACGAGAGCGTCCTGCACGGCGACAACGCCGGCAACAGTCCGCTGGCCCTGATCTCCTTCGCCGAGCGCTCACTCCTCGCCGGGAACGCGGAGAACGCGAACGCGCTCTCCCTGAACCCCACCGAGCAGAACGCCTTCTACGGCTGGCCGCTGGCCGCGTTCATCTTCGCGGTCGTCATACGGCTGTGGGAGCGGGCCGTGGTGAAGGCGCTCGCGTTCACCGTCCTGGCCGCGGCGCTCCTCTCCCTCGGCCCCAAGGTCCGTATCCCGCTGACGGACACCGTGCTGCCCGGGCCCTGGGCACTGGTGTCCGACAAGCCCCTCTTCGAGTCCGTCATCGAGGGGCGGGTCGCGATGATCTGCGCGCCCGCGCTGGGAATGCTGGTGGCGCTGGCCATCGAGCGGCTGCTGCGGGCACGGGGCGCCGCCACGCAGTACTTCGGCGCGCTGGCCGTCGCCGCCGCGCTGCTCCCCCTCGTCCCCGCCCCGCTGAAGACGGTGGACCGCGTCGCGGTGCCCGCGTTCTTCACCGACGGGACGTGGAAGTCGTACGTCGGCGAGGGCGAGTCGCTCGTGCCGGTGCCGCTGCCGGACCCGGGCAACGCGGAGGCGCTGCACTGGCAGACCGCGGCGGACCTGGCCTTCAAGCTCCCCGGGGGCTACTTCAACGGCCCGTACGGCGAGGACCGCGTCGGCATCTACGGCGCCTCGCCCCGCCACACCTCCAACCTTCTGCGCGACGTGCGGTATTCGGGCACCGTCCCGGTGATCGGCGAGAACTGGCAGGCGCAGGCCCGTAAGGACTTCGCGTTCTGGAAGGCGGGCGCGCTGGTGCTGGCCCCGGGGACCAACCAGGACGAGCTTCGGGTGACGGTGGACAAGCTGGTGGGGCGGCCCGGCAAATGGACGCACGGGGTCTGGGTATGGGATCTGCACGACGGGAAGTGACCGCACCGGATCGCGCCCCACGTCCTACCCGGCATCACACCCGACGTCGTACCCGACCGCACACCCGACGCCGTACCCGACCGCACACCCGACGCCGTACCTGACGTCACACCCGACATCGCACCCGAAGTGAACACACCCGAGGGGGACCGGGCGAGCCCCCCACCCATTACGCTTCCCTGACCATCGTGCCGGTGCCGGTCTCGCTGCCGGTACCGGTGCCGCTGCCACTGCCGCACAAGGAGCTAGAGGAGCCGTCTGTTGGCCTGTGATCTGTGGCTGGTCCCGCTCGTCGACGTGTTGTGCCACACCCCCGACAACCCCTTCACCGAGGAACTGGCGCTCTACGACAAAGCGCTGGGCGAGGCCGGACTCCCGCCGGTCCCGGTGTACGCGTACATGCCGGGACTGTCCGGCGAAGTGGCCCCGGTCGCGGGCTTCGACTACGACGCGCTGCACTTCCTGCGCCGCGCGTATCTGCTCCAGATGTGCGGCCTCGCGGTGACCCCGGTGGACGAACTGGGCGGCGACTACGAGCAGCTGCTGGAGATGTTCGAGACGAACGCCCAGCAGTCGCACCTCGTCTGGCACTACGACCACGCGGGCGCGTACGTGCCGGTCGACTTCCCGCACCCGCTCGCCAACGACGAACTCCTCGCGGGAGGCGGCCCCCTGGGCTCCTCCCAGACGCTGCTGCGCGAACTCGAGTTCGTGGCCCCGTCGATCGGCATCGACCCGGCGAACCCGCCCGGGCCCCCGGAGGCCCCGCTCGCCCCCACCTCCCTGGAGGAACCGGCGGCCCCCGGCCCGTACGACGCGAGCCCCTTCGCCCGCGAACGCCACGTCTGGCTGGGCCTGCACGCGGCGGCCACCCGAAGCCTCGCCCAGGGCTCGATGATCATCTTCAGCTAGGACCTGCCGGTCCCCTCCCGGCGGGCGGCGGCACGGAGCCCTGCCGCCGCCCGCCGGGGTCCGCCTCGCGGTTCGTTCGGGCGCCGACGAGACCCACATACCCCTCAGTAAGCGTGCGACTACAATGCGTTCCCGACGGTGCTGCACCATGACCATGAAGGGGACGCACGATGTCACTGATGCTGGAACGGTCGACGACAAGCGGCACCGATCCCCACAGTTTCGAGGCCCTGCTCGACGCCCTCGACGAGCTGCGCGTGCCGGACGGCTACAAGGCCGAGATCATCAGAGGGAACATCGTCGTGTCGCCGTCGTCGAAGGCGTACCACCTGGACGTCATGGACCTGGTCTGCGACCAGCTGCGCCCCCACCTGCCGGACGGGCACCGCATCGGCTCATCGCCCGCGTTGTACGTGCTTCCCGGAGTCGAGCGGGCTTACGGCCCCGACATCCACTCCGCCCACCGGCAGACCCGGCAGACCCGCCGGACCACCACCAGCCTCCTGGACGGCGCGGGCCTCTCCTTCGTCGCCGAGCTGACCTCCTCCCCCACCCGCGAGGACGACCTGCCCGACAAGGTCGACGCCTACGGCAAGGCGGGCGTCCCCCTGTACCTGATCCTCGACATGCAGGAGGAGGAGGCCACCGTCCTGTGGGGACCTTCCCCCAAGGGATACGAGGGCAGCTTCACCAAGCCGTTCGGTGAGGAGCTCCACATCCCCGCCCCGTTCGACTGCACCCTCGACACCAGCGGCTTCCAGGCACCGCGCGAGCCTTGGGCGGACGACGAGAGCACCGAGACGCCACCGGCCCGGTAGTCCCCCTGCTTGCGTGGCGCACGTCGCCGCCAGGGGTAGCCACCGCGGGCCCGCGCGAACGGAAGCAGCAAGGGGAGCATTTGGGCCACATCCAAAGGCGTCGTACGCCCAGAATGTGGCCCAAATGCTCCAATCCCTCCCCGCCGGGAGGTCAGATGAACGAGTTGATCTCGATCGTTTCGTCGCGGCCGGGGCCTACGCCGATCGCGGAGATCGGGGCGCCTGACATCTCCTCCAGCGCCTTCACATAGCCCTGGGCGTTCTTCGGGAGGTCGGAGAAGGACTTCGCCTTGGTGATGTCCTCGGACCAGCCCGGGAGGGTCTCGTAGACCGGCTTCGCGTGGTGGAAGTCGGTCTGGGAGTACGGGAGTTCCTCGACGCGCTTGCCGTCGATCTCGTACGCCACACAGACCGGGATCTCCTCCCAGCCGGTGAGGACGTCCAGCTTGGTGAGGAAGAAGTCGGTCAGGCCGTTGACGCGGGTCGCGTAGCGGGCGATGACGGCGTCGAACCAACCGCAGCGGCGGTCACGGCCCGTCGTCACACCCCGCTCGCCACCGATGCGGCGCAGCGCCTCACCGTCCGCGTCGAAGAGCTCCGTGGGGAACGGGCCCGAGCCGACGCGGGTCGTGTACGCCTTCAGGATGCCGATGACCCGGCTGATCTTGGTCGGGCCGACACCCGCGCCCGTGCAGGCGCCGCCCGCGGTCGGGTTCGAGGAGGTGACGAAGGGGTACGTGCCGTGGTCGATGTCCAGCAGCGTGCCCTGGCCGCCCTCGAAGAGCACGACCTTGTCCTGCTCAAGGGCCTGGTTGAGGATCAGGACGGTGTCCGCGACGTACGGCTTCAGCCGGTCCGCGTAGCCCAGCAGCTCCTCGACGACCTGGCCCGCCTCGATGGCGCGGCGGTTGTAGAGCTTGGTGAGCAGCTGGTTCTTGACGTCGAGGGCCGCTTCGACCTTCTGCGTCAGGATCGACTCGTCGTACAGGTCCTGGATGCGGATGCCTACGCGGTTGATCTTGTCCGCGTAGGTCGGGCCGATACCGCGCCCGGTCGTGCCGATCTTCCGCTTACCGAGGAAGCGTTCCGTCACCTTGTCGACGGTGACGTTGTACGGCGTGATGATGTGCGCGTTACCGCTGATCAGGAGCTTGGAGGTGTCGACGCCGCGCTCGCCCAGTCCGTTCAGCTCGGAGAACAGGACCGACGGGTCGACGACGACTCCGTTTCCGATCACCGGAGTGCACTCCGGTGTGAGGATTCCGGAAGGGAGGAGGTGGAGGGCGTACTTCTGATCGCCCACGACTACCGTGTGGCCGGCGTTGTTGCCGCCCTGGTAGCGCACCACATAGTCCACGGATCCACCGAGCAGGTCGGTGGCCTTTCCCTTGCCTTCGTCACCCCACTGAGCACCGAGCAGCACAAGTGCGGGCACAGGCGTACACCCCTTCCGGGCGGGGCATGTCCAAGGTCGGGGACGTACGCGGCTGATTTCTTGGTACGGCTGCGTACGCCGGCGACCTCCTTTGGCCGCGACCGTCGGACCGGATGCCCCGGAATAGACGAAGCCCCTGGCGCAATAGCGCAAGGGGCTCTTGCACAAAGATGCTACCCGAGGAAACGAGGCATGACCGAGGTGGCGGCTTCCGACCAGCTCCTGGTGGTCATCGACCCGATCGCCCGTCGCCATGACGGTGAGGCGGTGCGGATCGCAAAAGACGTGCTCAGCGCGGGTGCGGCCACGAAAGTGTGCCTGCCGGACGGCCCTGAGGAATTTGCCCGGGCACTGGCCCGGAGAGGGGGTCGGCGGCCTGTGGTCGTCGGCGACGATCGGGCGCTTTTGCGAGCTGTGTCTCATTTGCACCGACGGCGGGAACTCGCCATGTGCGGGCTGTCGCTGGTGCCTGTGGGCGGTGCGGTGTCGCTCGCGCAGGCGCTCGGGGTGCCGACGGGGGCCGTGGCCGCGGCGCGGGCCGTGCTCGACGGGGCCGAGCGGCGGCTCGACCTGCTCGTCGACGACAGTGACGGGGTGGTGCTGGGCGCGTTGCGGATTCCGTCGATGGCGTCGTCGTCAGAGGCTTCGAGGGCTTCGAGGGCTTCGAGGGCTTCGGCGTCGGTTCGTGAAGGGGCCGGTGACGGGGCCGGCGTGGGGGCGCATGCATGGCTGCGGACCTGTCAGTCGCTCGTCCGCACGCTGGCCGCCGCCCGGCCGGCGCGGGTGGCGTCGTCCGGACCCGGGCCCGGGCCGACGCGGCTGCGGGTCGAGGTCGACGGGGTCACGGTGGTCGACCTGGATCAGCCCGTGGCGGGGCTGTCCGTGACTCCGGGGGCGCTGGGCGGTGCGGAGGTGGTGGTGCGGCCCGTGTCCGTGGGGGCGGAGGCTTCGCCGTTGGTGGTGGTGGGGCGGCGGGTCACTGTGTCCGGGGCGGACTTTCGGTATCGGGCGGATTCGGTGGTTGCGGGGCCTGTACGGACTCGGACGTGGATGGTTCAGGAGGGGGGATGGGGACTTACGTTGCCGGGGTGAGGGGCGGCGTGGAGCGTGGGTCTGCACAGGACAGGCGCCGTGGCGCGCGCCCCGTGCGACGATGCGCGGATGGTCAGTGACGCCGAATGGACGCGGATACGAAGGGGACTGCGCTTCGGACAGGTCCTCACCGGCACCGTCGTACGCGTCCCCCGGCCCGGGGCCATCGGCATCTTCGTGGACGTCGGGCTTGAGGTGGGTGGCTTCGTCGACATGGCCCTCCTTCCCCAACCGGCCGCACGATGGCCCGCGGAAGGCACCGTCACCTCGTTCGAGGTGTGGGCGGCGGACGACCGGCACCAGCTGCGACTGAAACCGGCGGATCCGGCCTACCTGTGCGACGACTTCGACGAGTTCGCGGCGCGGTTCCGGCCGGCTTGGCCCTCGCAAGTGGGGCAACCTGTCGAGCCCGCCCCGGGGGCCGACGAGTAAGTCCCGTCGCAGGGCTTCCGCCTTCAGCCCCCAGCCCTCACCTTCAGTCCTCAGTCCTCAGTCCTCAGTCCTCAGTCCTCACCGAAGACCTTCTCCCGATGGACGCGCCAACGGTCCATCATCTTGGCGATCTCGCCGTCGATGAACTCGAAGAAGGCGAGGGTCTCGGCGACGCGGCGTCCCGCGGGGGTGTCGCTTCCCAGGCTCTCGACACCCTCGCGCAGGGCGTACTCCCAGCGCTTGAGGACTGCCTCGCGGTTGGTCAGGGCCTCGTACCACTGGTCGCTGTGCACGCGGTAGCGCTCGCGCCGCGAGCCGGGTTCGCGCTCACGCGAGACCATGTGCTGCTGCGCGAGATATCGCACCGCGCCGGAGACCGCGGCCGGACTGATCCGCAACTGCTCGCCGAGCTCGGCGGAGGTCAAGGTGCCCGCGTCGGAGGCGAGCAGCGCCGCGAAGACGCGGGCCGCCATCCGCTGCATCCCCGCCTCGACCAGCTGTGCCGCGAAGCCTTCGACGAACTTGGAGACCGCTTCCGAGTCCCGCGCCGCCCCAGTGGGTTCGGTCATCCCTGGATCATCTCCCCTGCTCGCGCACCGCCCTCTAGTCTATCCGGCGTTCATACGCTTCCTTAACTTCACAAATTTGTGAATCTAGCGTACGTTCTGAATCATGACGAAGGCAATCACCGTCTCCGGACTGCACAAGTCGTTCGGCAGGACACAGGCACTGGACGGCCTCGACCTGGACGTCGAAACCGGTGAGGTGCACGGCTTCCTCGGCCCGAACGGTGCCGGGAAGTCCACCACCATCCGCGTCCTGCTCGGCCTGCTGCGCGCCGACTCGGGTGCGGTGCAGTTGCTGGGCCGGGACCCCTGGGCGGACGCGGTCGAGCTGCACCGCCGGGTCGCCTACGTGCCCGGCGATGTGACGCTGTGGCGCAACCTGTCCGGCGGCGAGGTCATCGACCTGTACGGGCGGCTGCGCGGCGGTCTCGACACGGCACGCCGGGCGGACCTCGTCGAACGGTTCGAGCTGGACCCCACCAAGAAGGGGCGCACGTACTCCAAGGGCAACCGGCAGAAGGTCGCCCTCGTCGCCGCCTTCGCCTCCGACGTCGACCTGCTGATCCTGGACGAACCGACCTCCGGCCTCGACCCGCTGATGGAGGAGGTCTTCCAGAGCTGCGTCGAGGAGGAGCGCGACCGCGGCCGGACCATCCTTCTCTCCTCGCACATCCTCAGCGAGGTCGAGGAGCTGTGCGACCGGGTCAGCATCATCCGCAAGGGCCAGACGGTGGAGAGCGGTTCGCTCGCCCAGCTGCGCCATCTGACCCGTACCAGCGTCACCGCCGAACTCGCGGGCCCGCCCAACGGGTTGTCGCATCTGCCCGGCGTGCACGATCTCGACGTACAGGGGCGGCGGGTCAAGCTCCAGGTCGACACCGACAAGCTGGACGCCGTACTGCGCTCGCTGACCGACTCGGGCGTACGGTCCCTGACCTCGACCCCGCCCACCCTGGAGGAGCTGTTCCTGCGGCACTACCAGGACGACGTACGCACGGAGGCGATGGCGCGATGACCGCCCTGGCCGCCGACACCCGGTTCGCCTCTCGGCACGGCGGGGCACGTCAACTCGCCGGTACGGGCACGCTGCTGAGGTTCGCGCTGCGCCGGGACCGGGTGATGATCCCGCTGTGGGTGGGCGTCATCGGTCTGATGGTGCTCTCCATGCCCAACTCGCTGAACACCATCTACAGCACCGCCGCCGAACGCGCCGACCTCGCCCAGCAGATGCTCACCAACAGCTCGCTACGCGCCACGTACGGCCCCGTGTTCAGCGACTCCCTCGGCGGACTCACGGCCTGGCGCATCGGCGCCTATGCCGGACTCTTCGCCGCGATCATGAACCTGCTCATCGTCGTACGGCACACCCGGGACGAGGAGGAGAGCGGACGCCAGGAACTCATCTCGACGGGGGTGGTGGGGCGTCGGGCCCCGCTGACCTCGGCGCTGCTGGCGGCGCTCGTCGCCAACGGCGTGCTCGGGCTGCTGATCGCGGGCGGGCTCGCCGGGCAGGGTGGCGCCGGGGCACTGGCGCTGGGGCTCGGCACGGCGGGTGTCGGCATGGTCTTCGCCACGATGGCGGCGATCGTCGCGCAGTTCACGGAGAGCGCGCGGCTCGCGAAGGGCCTGACCGGCGGACTGCTCGGCGCGGCCTTCGTCCTGAAGGCGGCCGGCGACTCGTCGACGACGGACGGCTCCTCACCGCTCACCTGGATCTCCCCCATCGGCTGGCTGGAGAACCTCCGCTCCTTCGCGGACGAACGCTGGTGGGTACTGCTGCTGTTCATCGCGGCGGTCGTGGTGCAGGGCGCGGTCGCCTACGAGCTCGCCGGGCGGCGCGACGTCGGCATGAGCTTCCTGCCGACCCGGCCCGGTCCGGCGGTGGGGCGGCTGGGCACGGCCTGGGCGCTGGCCTGGCGGTTGCAGCGGGGCGCCGTGCTCGGCTGGAGCCTCGGGTTCCTCGCGGCCGGGGCCGCCTTCGGCGGGATGACGAAGGGGGCGGCGGATCTCGTCGGCGACAACGACAAGACCCGCGAGATCATCGAACGGATGGGCGGGCAGTCCGGGATCACCGACGCGTTCCTCGCCGCGATGGTCGGCATGCTGGGGATGGTCGCCGCGCTGTACGTCGTCTCGTCCGTACTGCGGCTGTACGGCGAGGAGACCTCCCAGCGCGCCGAACCGGTGCTCGCGAACGCGGTCGGCCGGCTGCGGTGGGCCTCCGGCCACCTCGTCATCGCCTTCGGTGGCGCGGTCCTGATCATGCTGCTGGGCGGGCTGGGACTGGCGCTCGGTTACGGCGACGAGTTCGGCCCGATCCTCGGCGCCTGCCTGGTCCAGGTCCCGGCGATCTGGACCCTGGGCGCACTGGCCGTCCTGCTGTACGGGCTCTCGCCCCAGCTCGCCCCGGGCGCCTGGGGCGCGGCGGGCCTCACCCTCCTGCTGGGCTGGATCGGGCCCGCCCTGAACATCCCCCAGTCCGTCATGAACCTCTCCCCCTTCGGGCACCTCCCGAAGCTGCCGGGCGGGGAGATGGCGTGGACGCCGGTGGTTCTTCTGACGGGGATCGCGGTGGCGCTGGTGGCGGCCGGGCTCACGGGGTTGCGACGGCGGGACGTGGGGGCCTGAGACTTCCGGCAACCGCCGGGTGGGACGGCGCGTCCCTGGGGGCATGGGGCAACGTTTGCAAGCAGCCGGCGGGTGTCTGGTCGCCGTCGCCGGGGCGGGGGCCGGGCTCGCGGTGTGGTTCGCGCGGGCACAGGGGCGATGGCACGAGTTCGAGGCGGGGCCCAACTGGTCTTTGCTCTACGCCGAGTTGCCGTTCTTCGTCATCGGCGGGACGGCCGCGGCCATGGCCGTATGGGCGGTGGCAGACCGGCTCAGGGCACGACGGTAGGCGTCCGTCCGGCGCGGTCAGTCGACGTCGGCGTAACCAACGTAGGTGTCGCTGTCGTCGAGTCGGCGGCCGGTCCCGGCGTCGACGACGACGGGCTCGGCCTCCTGGGGGTTCGCCGGAAGGAAGGCGCGCCCCGAATGACTCAGATCTCGACGCTCAATCCGCCAAGTCCCCGGATCACGAAGTTCGGCTTCCGCTCCGGCTCGGCGGTCGGCCTCAGGGTCGGGGCCCGGTCCAGCAGGGCCGCCATGGACGCGGCCAGTTCGATGCGGGCCAGTGGCGCGCCGATGCAGTAGTGGATGCCCGCCGAGAAGGAGATGTGCGGGTTCTCCTTGCGGGTCAGGTCCAGTTGTCCGGGGTTCTCGAAGACCTCCGGGTCGTGGTTGGCGGAGCCGAAGAGCATCGCGATCTCCGCGCCCCTCGGGATCACCGTGCCGTCGATCTCGATCTCGTCCAGGACCCAGCGCTCGAAGAGCTGGAGCGGGGTGTCGTAACGCATCAGCTCTTCCACGGCGGACGGGATCAGGGAGTGATCCGCGCGCAGGGCCGACAGTTGGTCGGGGTTGCGGAACAGGGCCCACCAGCCGTTCACTGTCGCGTTGACCGTGGCCTCGTGGCCGGCGTTCAGCAGCAGTACGCAGGTCGAGATCATCTCCTGCTCGGTGAGGCGGTCGCCCTCGTCGTACACCGTGATCAGGCCCGAGATCAGGTCGTCGCCCGGCTCCTTGCGGCGGGCCGCGATCAGCTCCTGGAGATACTCCGTGAACTCGACCGACGCCCGCACCGCCTTCGCCGCCGTCTCCTGCGACGGACTCAACTCGTACATCCCGCAGATGTCCGCCGACCAGGGGCGAAGCTGGGCGCGGTCCGACTCCGGGATGCCCAGCATCTCGGCGATCACGGCCACCGGGAGCGGCTCCGCCACGTCCGTCAGCAGGTCACCGCCGCCCGCCTCGACCAGGCCGGCCACCAGCTCGTTCGCCAGACCGTGCACATACGGCTTGAGCTGCTCCACCGTGCGCGGCGTGAACGCCTTCGACACCAACCGTCGGATCCGCGTGTGGTCCGGCGGCTCCAGGTCGAGCATCCCGTGGTCGTTGAGGACGTGGAACGGCTCGTGCTCGGCCGGGGGCGCCGTCCGGCCGAAGTCCTCGTGCGTGAAGCGGTGCTGGTACGTCCGGCCCAGGCGCCGGTCCCGCAGCAGCGCCGACACGTCCGCGTGGTGCGGGACCAGCCATTGGTCGGTGGGCTCGTAGTGGACCACCCGGCCGCGCTCGCGCAGCTCCGCGTACGCGGGGTACGGGTTCGCCACGAACTCCGGGTTCCAGGGATTGAAGGCCAGAGGGGACTGCGAGGTGTGCGAGGCTGCCATGGGCGGACGCTAGCCCGACTCGGCCCCGCTGAACAGGGGTGTCTCGGCGGGCGGGCCGCTCCGGCGACCGCGCCCCGGCTCACTTCGGTGTGATCAGCCGCGCCTCGTACGCGAAGACCGCCGCCTGCGTCCGGTCCCGCAGTCCCAGCTTCACCAGGATGCGGCTCACATGGGTCTTGATCGTGGACTCGGCGACGAACAGCCGCGCGGCGATCTCCGCGTTCGACAGACCCTGGGCGATCAGGACCAGCACCTCCGTCTCACGCTCGGTCAGGTCACCGTAGGCCGCGTGTGCCGTGGCCGAGAGCCGAGGGGCCTCCGCGAGCTTGGAGAACTCGGTGATCAGCCGCTTGGTGACGGAGGGCGCGAGCAGCGCCTCCCCGGCCGCCACCACCCTCACCCCGTCGGCGAGCTGGCGCGCCGAGGCGTCCTTGAGCAGGAACCCGGAGGCTCCCGCGCGCAGCGCCTGATACACGTACTCGTCGAGGTCGAACGTCGTCAGGACCAGCACCTTCGCGGCGCTGTCCGCGGCGACGATCTCCCGGGTCGCCTCGATGCCGTTCATCTCCGGCATACGGATGTCCATCAGCACGACGTCCGGGCCGAGCTCGCGGACCCGCTCGACCGCGTCCCGGCCGTTGACCGCCTCGCCGACCACCTCGATGTCCGGCATGGCGCCCAGCAGCACGGAGAAGCCCTCGCGGACCATCACCTGGTCATCGGCTATCAGGACGCGGATGGTGCCGTTCGTCATCCGGTTTCCCCCACCGTCGGCAGCGGCACCGGCAGAAACACCGCCACCTCGTATCCCCCGTCGTCCGTCTCGCCCGCTGTCATCTCGCCGTCCAGCATCGTGACCCGCTCGCGCATACCGGTGATGCCGTGCCCCGCGCCGTGCGTCGACTTCACCAGGCTCGCCGCCGGCGCGGGGTCGTTGACTATGCGCAGGCCCAGCCCGCCCAGGACGTAGCCGATCTCCACCCGGGCCGTCGCGCCGGGCGCGTGCCGCAGGGTGTTGCTCAGCGCTTCCTGGACTATGCGGTACGCCGACAGCTCGACGCCCTGCGGGAGTTCACGCACCGCGCCCGTGACCGCCTTCTCGACGGTCAGGCCCGCGTCCCGCACATTGGCGAGGAGCGCGTCGAGGTCGGCGAGGGTGGGCTGCGGGGCGTCCGGAGCCTCGTAGTCCTCGGCCCGCACGACCCCGAGGACGCGGCGCAGCTCGGTGAGCGCCGCCACCGCGTTCTCCCGGATGGTGACGAAGGCCTGCTCCAGCTCCGGCGGCGGGTTCTCCACCCGGTAGGGGGCGGCCTCCGCCTGGATGGCGACCACCGACATGTGGTGGGCGACCACGTCGTGCAGCTCGCGGGCGATCGTCGTGCGCTCCTCGAGGAGGGTGCGCTTGGAACGCTCCTGCGCCGTCTCCGACTGGTGGGCGGTCACCTCCTGCTGCGCCTCGCGGCGTATGTGCAGGACGGTGACGACCAGGAGGGCCAGGGCGGAGAAGAACAGCAACGCGAGCGTGTTCGTCGCGTAGTGGTCGGAGCCCAGGAGGCTCTCGACCAGGAATCCGTACACCGCCGTCAGTGCCCACATCCAGGCGGCGGCCCGCGGCCTGGTCCGCAGCGCCACGACCGTCAGCACCGTCACATGGGCGGCGAAGCTGCCGGGCAGCCAGGGCCAGTTGCCCCAGGAGCTGCCCAGCACGGAGACGACCGGGGTCGCGGCCATGGAGAACCAGAAGGCGCCGACCGGCCGGATCAGCGTCAGCAGCACCGGGAACAGTGCGAGGAGAGCGGACAGCAGGGTGCCGATTTCGCCGCGGCTGTCGACAAAGGAGCACATCATCGCCAGCAGACCGGCCGCCCCGACCGCCGCGTGCGGGGTCCAGGCCGCGTACTGCCTCACACCCTCGGGCAGGCGTCGCGTCAGCGGGCCGTCCACCCGCATCCGCGGCAGCGGACGGTAGGCGAAGGCGTCGTGGAACAGGTCCTGCCGCAGCCCGCGCAAGGCGTCCGCGGCCAGCCGGAACTCCGGGCTGCGTGGCTTGGCCCCGCCCGGCGGCGTCATCTGCGTCTGGGTCGTCTCGGTCACGTTCAAAACGGTAGGCCGCCGAGTGGGTCGTGGTCGTCACCAGTGAGAGGGTCCTTCCGGATCCCTCTCAGGTACTACGGGTATCCCTCGGGGGCGACCGAGAGACACCGGGGCTCAGTATGGCTACCAGACCATGACTACCAGGCCAGTTGGGCGATCTCCTCCGCCACGACCGCGCACGCGTCCGCCGCCGGGTCGATCAGGGGGAAGTGTCCGACGCCCTCGAGGAGCGTCAGGCCGACCACCTCACCCGCCCTCGCCGCCGCTTCCGCGTACGACTCGGCCACCGCCTGCGGGACGACCACGTCGGTGCGGCCCTGCACGAGGGTCGTGGCGATGCCCGTGGGGAGGAGGAACACGGGGTCGGCGTACGGCTGGCGTTCCGCGAACTTGTCCTCCCCGCCGAGGAGTTGGCGGGACGCCCCGGAGCAGACATCCAGCTTCTCGGCGACCCGGAAGTCCGCGATCGGGGCCAGGGCGACAACGCCGCGCAGCGGGGCGGGGCGGTCGGTGCGCCAGGGGGAGTCGGCGGGCAGGACATGGCGCGCGGCGGCCCACAGGGCGAGGTGGCCGCCCGCGGAGTGGCCGGTGATCACCGTACGGCGGAGGTCGGCCTGCGGCAGGTTCTCGCGTACGAGTGCGGGCAGCGCGTCGAGCGCGGCCGCGATGTCGTCGAACGTGTCCGGCCAGCGGCCCGCGACCGGGCCCTGGCCGCCCTGTGCGGGGATCGTGCCGCCCCGGCGGTACTCGACGTTGGCCACGGCGAAGCCGCGGCGGGCCAGGAAGTCCGCGAACGGGGTGATGTGCCGGCGGTCGTACGGGGCGCGCCAGGCGCCGCCGTGCAGGACGATCACCAGCGGGGCGGGGACGGCCGGGTCGGGCTCGCGCGGGGTGTAGAAGTCGATCACCTGGTCGGGGTGGTCGCCGTACGCGGCGGTGGCGTCGGGGTCGACGGGCGGGTGGGAGAAGGCCGAGGCCTCTTCTGCGGCGTCCCGTGCCGCGGCGTCGTCCGGCATGCTCCAACCTCTCTGCGGTGAAAAGGATTTGGCGGACCAGGAGAGAAATTCGGCCGTTGGCGGGGACGGTATCAGGCCGGTGACGTGCGTCTACACGCGGATGTCACGCTCGGTGAGGGGCAACGGTAGGACGACGGTGTGCCGGAGCAGTCCCCTCCGGGGTGGGTTCGCCCCCGCCGCCCCTACCCTCCCCCAAGCTCTCGGCTTCGCTCGAGCAGGGGGGACCCCCATCGTCCCCTGGGGGCTCCGCCCCGGACCCCAACGGGGTCGTCTTTTTACTGCGGGACCGGTGGGGGCTGGGCGCGCAGTTCCCCGCGCCCCTGCAGGGGGGCGGCAGCCCCCCTGCAGGGGCGCAAGAACCCTTACCCGAGCGTCTCCCCCAGCACCCTCGCCGCGCGCTCCACGTCCCCGAATCCCACGTACAGCGGGGTGAAGCCGAAGCGCAGGATGTCGGGGTGGCGGAAGTCGCCCACGACGCCCCGTTCGATCAGGCGTGGCATCACCTCGCCGGCGTCCGCGCACCGCAGGGCGACCTGGCTGCCCCGCTGCTCATGCGCGGAGGGAGTCACGGACTCCACGCGGCCCTCGGGGGCGTACGCCGAGACGCACTCCAGGAAGAAGTCCGTGAGGGCGAGCGACTTGGTGCGGACCGAGTCGATCGAGACGCCCTCCCACACCTCCAGAGCGGCTTCCAGGGCCAGCATCGACAGGATGTCCGGCGTGCCCACGCGGCCCCGTAGCGCGCCCGGAGCGGGGGCGTACGACGGGCTCATGCCGAAGGGGTTCGCGTGGGAGTTCCAGCCGGGGAGCGGGGAGTCGAAGCGGTCCTGCAGGGCGGCGCGGACGTAGAGGTACGCGGGTGAGCCCGGCCCTCCGTTCAGGTACTTGTACGTGCAGCCGACCGCCAGATCGACCCCGTGGGCGTCGAGGCCCACCGGCAGGGCGCCCGCGCTGTGGCACAGGTCCCAGACCGCCAGCGCGCCCGCGTCGTGGATCGCGGACGTCAGGGACGGGAGGTCGTGCAGGCGGCCCGTGCGGTAGTCGACGTGGTTCAGCAGGACCGCCGCCGTACGGGAGCCCACCGCACCCGGCACCTCCGACGGTTCCAGCGGCCGCAGCTCGCAGCCCGTCAGGCGGGCCGCGGACTCCGCGATGTATCCGTCCGTCGGGAACGTCGTCGCGTCGACGACGATCTCGTCCCGGCCCTCACCGGCCAGGCGCACCGCCCCCACCAGCGCCTTGAAGACGTTCACACTCGTCGAATCGCCCACCACGATCTGGCCGGGTGCCGCCCCGACCAGCGGAGCGATCCGGTCGCCGATCCGCTCCGGCGCCGTCCACCAGCCGCTCTCGTCCCAGGAGCGGATACGGAGCTGACCCCACTGACGCCGTACGACGTCCTCGACCCGCCCGGGGACACCCACCGGCAGCGCGCCGAGCGAGTTCCCGTCCAGGTACACCACGTCGTCCAGTACGAACTGCTCGCGCAGCTTGGCGAGTTCGTCCGCCGTGTCCAGCTCGGCGGCGACTTCACGCAGCTCAGACATGGGACCTCGCCGTCCACAGCTCGGGGAACACGTTCTTCTGCGCGCGCTTCTCGAGCCAGGCCACCCCGGCGGAGCCACCCGTGCCCGCCTTCGCGCCCATCGCGCGACGGGTGGCGACGAGATGGTCGTTGCGCCAGCGCCACACCAGCTCGGCGACGTCCGTCAGCGCCTCGCCGAGACGGGCGAGTTCGTCGCTCTCGTCGCCCGCGTACAGGTGCGTCCACACCTCTTCCACCTCCGGCGAGGGCGCGTAGCGCACGGACACGTCCCGCTCCAGCACGGACGCCGGGATCGCGTGCCCGCGCCGTGCCAGCAGCCGCAGCACCTCGTCGTAGAGGCTCGGCTCGTGCAGGGCCTTCTCCAGCTCGGCGTGCACGCGCGGCGCGCCCCGGTGCGGGACGAGCATGGACGCGGACTTCTCGCCGAGCAGGAACTCCATCCGGCGGTACATCGCGGACTGGAAGCCGGAGCCCTCGCCCAGGGCGGAGCGGTACGAGTTGAACTGGGCCGGCGTGAGCTGCGACAGCGGGCGCCAGGACGCGTTCAGCGCCTCCAGCTCCCGTACGGACCGCTTCAGCGCGGCCACGGCCGCCGGGATGTCGTCGCCACGCAGGGCCTGCGCCGCGGTCTCCCACTCGTGGACGATGACCGTGAACCACAGCTCCATGACCTGGGTGGTCACCAGGAAGACCATCTCTCCGGGGTCGTCGGAGCGGGTGTGCTGGAGATGGGTCAGGACGTCCGCCTGGACGTAGTCCTCGTACGGGGTCGTTCCTGCGAAGTCGAGATGCGGGGTCTCGGGCTCCGAAGCCTCTTCGGGCTGAGCCTGGTGGGACATCGCTGTCTCCTGTTGCGTACTCCGGGTAGCGGTCCGCCCCTGCCGATTCCGACACGGGGGCCCCGGTCCCCATCGGGCATCCTCCGCAATCCTCCCCCGAAAGCGCAAGGTCCGCCCGGTCACATCGACCAGGCGGACCCTTATGACCTGCATGAACGACGAGGACTCAGCCCAGCGTCTGCGCCGCCGTCGGCGAGGAGTCCTTCAGGAACTGGCTGCAGCGCTGGTACTCCTCCTGCTCGCCGATCGCCTGCGCGGCGCGGGCGAGGGCGTGCAGGGCGCGCAGGAAGCCGCGGTTCGGCTCGTGCTCCCAGGGCACCGGGCCGTGGCCCTTCCAGCCGCTGCGGCGCAGGGCGTCCAGGCCCCGGTGATAGCCGGTACGCGCGTAGGCGTACGACTCGACGACGCTGCCCCGCTCGTACGCCTCGTCGGCCAGCTGGGCCCAGGCGAGCGAGGAGGTCGGGTACTTGGCGGCGACATCGGCGGGCGCCGTGCCGTTCGCGAGGAGCTCGCGCGGCTCCGGGTCGTCGGGCAGGTGGGTCGGGGGCGGGCCCCCGAGCAGGTTCTCGTGAATCGTCATGGGTTCCAGTCTGCGGCATCCCTCCGGGGGTTACGCAGGGGTGGGGTACCGGTCGGCGGGGGTGGCGGCCGAGGTGGGTGTGGGCGTCCCCCGGGGGCTGCCGCCCCCGGCCCCCCGCTTCGGCCCGGACGGCCTCGTCCTCCGTCACCGGACGGGCTGAAGATTGCCTCCCGGCGCCGAAAAGACATGCTCCGGATCAGCTGAAACCCTCACTTGCCCGAACCCGGCGTCGACCTCGGCACCGCCGCCGGCACCGCGCCCGAAACCCTCGGCCCTGGCTCCAGTGGTGGCGCCACCACACTGCCGTGGGTGAGGCACTCGGGGCGCCGGCAGTCGGGCGGCGGACGGCGGACGGTCGCGAAGGCCAGCGCCGCCCCGACGACGAGCGCGCCCGCGCACAGCGGCATCGCCCGCCGGAAGGATGCGTTGAAGGCATCCGCCGAGAGGTACGCCTCCGGCCCCATCCCGGCCAGCAACGGCAGCGCGGCCACGGCGATCAGCCCGGCCGCCCGCGCCGCCGCGTTGTTGATCCCGCTGGCCAGACCCGCCCGCGCGGTGTCCACGGAGGCCAGGACGGTCGCGGTCAGCGGCGCGACCAGCGTCACCATGCCCGCGCCCATGACGAGGAGCGCGGGCAGGACGTCGACGACATACGAGGCGTCCGGCCCCACCCGCACCATCAGCAGCATCCCCGCCGCGCACAGCAGCGGCCCGACCGTGAGCGGGATGCGCGGGCCGATGCGCTGGGCGAGCTCGCCGGAGCGGGCGGAGAAGAGCAGCATCAGGATGGTCGTGGGCAGCAGTGCCGTACCGGCGCCGAGGGCGGAGTAGCCCGACACGACCTGGAGCTGGAGCGCGGTCAGGAAGAAGAAGCCGCCGAAGGCCGCGTACACGCACAGGGTGACGAGATTGACCGCCGTGAACTGGCGCGACGCGAAGATGTCGGGCGGCATCATCGGATCGGGGCGGCGCCGCTCGACGTACACGAAGGCGACCCCCGCCACCACGCCCGCGACCGCCGTCACCGGGACGAGCACGGCACCGCTCGGGGCCTCGATCAGGGCGTACGTCACCAGGGCGAGCGAGATCGCGCCGAGGGCCGCGCCGAGCACGTCGAAGCCACGGTCGTGGGCACGGCCGTCGGCCGACTCGGGGACGTGCCGCAGCGCGACGGGCACGCACACCAGCGCCACCGGGATGTTCAGCAGGAAGACCCAGCGCCAGCCGGGGCCGTCCACCAGCCAGCCGCCCAGGAACGGGCCGACCGCCGCGCCGACGCCGCCGAAGCCCGACCACAGGCCGACGGCCCGGGCCCGGTCGTCCGGGTGGAAGGACGCCTGGATGAGCGCGAGCGAACCGGGCGTCAGCAGCGCGCCCCCGATGCCCTGCAACGCTCGGGCCGCGATCAGCACGCCCCCGGTCGGCGCGAGCCCGCACAGCAGCGAGGCGAGGGCGAACCACACCACGCCGACGACGAACACCTTGCGGCGCCCGAAACGGTCACCGAGCGAGCCGCCCAGCAGGATCAGGCCCGCGAGGGTCAGCATGTACGCGTTGACGGTCCACTGGAGGGCGGCCAGGCTCGCGTCCAGGTCACGGCCGATGCGTGGCAGTGCCACATTGACGACCGTCGAGTCCAGCATGGCCATGCTGGAGCCGAGGACGGTCGTCAGCAGGATCCACTTGCCCGTGGGGCTCGCGATCCGTACGTCCGGTTTCGCGCCCGATCTCTCCTGCGGAGGGACAGCCATACCTCGGAGCATACGGAAGGGCCCGGCACCACGGGGGTGCCGGGCCCGAACCGGAAACTACGCCTGGATGACTACTTGAGCTTCGTGCCCGTGGAACGCAGCGCCGCGCACGCCTCGGTCACGCGCTTGGCCATGCCGGCCTCGGCGAGCTTGCCCCAGGTGCGCGGGTCGTACTTCGACTTCGTGCCGACCTCGCCGTCGACCTTCAGGACGCCGTCGTAGTTGCGGAACATGTGCTCCACGACGGGGCGCGTGAAGGCGTACTGGGTGTCGGTGTCGAGGTTCATCTTCACGACGCCGTTCTCCAGCGCGGTGGCGATCTCCTCGGCGGTGGAGCCGGAGCCGCCGTGGAAGACGAAGTCGAACGGGGACGCCTTGCCGTACTTGGCGCCGACGCCCGCCTGGAGGTCCTTGAGGAGCTCGGGGCGCAGGACGACGTTGCCGGGCTTGTAGACGCCGTGCACGTTGCCGAAGGAGGCGGCGAGCAGGTAGCGGCCCTTCTCGCCCAGGCCGAGGGCCTCGGCGGTGCGCAGCGCGTCGTCGACGGTGGTGTACAGCTCGTCGTTGATCTCGTGGCTGACGCCGTCCTCCTCGCCACCGGTCGGGGTGATCTCGACCTCGAGGATGATCTTCGCGGCGGCGGCCTTCGCGAGCAGCTCCTGGCCGATGGCCAGGTTGTCGGCGAGGGTCTCGGCGGAGCCGTCCCACATGTGCGACTGGAACAGCGGGTTCTCGCCCTTGGCGACGCGCTCGGCGGAGATGTCGAGCAGCGGACGCACGTACGTGTCCAGCTTGTCCTTGGGACAGTGGTCCGTGTGCAGCGCGACCGTGATGTCGTACTTGGCGGCGACGATGTGCGCGAACTCGGCGAGCGCGACCGCGCCGGTCACCATGTCCTTGTTGTGCTGGCCGCCCAGGAACTCCGCGCCACCGGTGGACATCTGGATGATGCCGTCGCTCTCCGCCTCCGCGAAGCCGCGCAGCGCAGCGTGCAGGGTCTGGGACGAGGTCACGTTGATGGCCGGGTAGGCGAACTTGCCTGCCTTCGCCCGGTCGAGCATCTCGTTGTAGACCTCGGGGGTTGCGATCGGCATTTGTCCGCTCCTTGTATGTGCGGGTGGCGTTCTGCTGCTTACGGCCCTGACCTAGGGGGCGACGTCATCGTCATCCCCATCTTTCCAGACTTGACCCGATGCTTCGGCCACCGTGTCCGAGACTCGTCGGTAACCGTCAGTCCAGCCCGAGCTCGTCCTTGGAGTACGCGAAGAGGTACGGCACCCCGGCGCCCGCCTCGATCTTCTCGGCGGCGCCGGTGGCACGGTCGACGATCGTCGCGACGCCGACGACCTCGGCGCCGGCCTCTCGCACCGCCTGGACCGCCTCGAGCGGGGAACCGCCGGTGGTGGAGGTGTCCTCGACGACGAGCACGCGTCGGCCGCTGATCTCGGGGCCCTCGACGCGGCGCTGCATGCCGTGCGCCTTGGCGGCCTTGCGTACGACGAAGGCGTCGAGGCGCTTTCCGCGCGCGGCGGCGGCGTGCAGCATGGCCGTGGCGACGGGGTCGGCACCCATGGTGAGCCCGCCCACCGCGTCGAAGTCCAGCTCGGCGGTCAGGTCGAGCAGCACCTGACCGACGAGCGGCGCGGCTTCGCCGTCGAGGGTAACGCGGCGCAGGTCGACGTAGTAGTCCGCCTCGAGACCCGACGACAGGGTCACCTTGCCGTGCACCACGGCCTTGTCCTTGATCTGCTGCAGCAGCGCGCCGCGTACGTCACTCATGTCCGCAAGCTTAGAGGCGCCGCCAGCTCCAGGTCATCGTCGCCTCCAGGGGCTCGATGGGGGTGACCAGACGGGGGTGGGTGTTGAGGCCGTTGGGAGGACCCGTCTGCGGCTCCACGCACACCGCGGCCTCCTGCTCGTCGTACACCACGACCCACTCCTCGCGGCTGGCGACCTTCAGCTCGAGCTGTCCGGGCCAGGTCAGCGTGACGTCGACTCCGTCGGGCATGCCGAAGCAGTCGTCCCAGGGGCTGGGACGGGGGTCGACGCGGCGGCCGGTGGGCAGGTGGTCGTCGCCCCGCTCCTCCTGCCAGGCGGGGTGGAAGTCGAGGCGGACGCTCTCCTCTCCCCGGTCGTCCTGTCCCAGGGTCCGGTTGAACCACGGGTGCCAGCCGATCTGGGCGGGGAAGGAGTCCTCGTACGCCTCCACGGACATGGTGAGCGTGAAGGTGTCCTCGGTCAGGGTGAACGCCTGGGTGACGCGGCCCGAGTGGGGCCAGGGGGCGACGAGGTCGTACGTGATCACGGCCTCGTTCTTGGTGGTGCGGGCGGTGTTCCAGGCGCCGTCGCGGACGGTGCCGTGGATGGCGTGCGGTGGGGAGTTGAGCGGCATTTGCTGGACGGTGGAGCCGTCCAGGAAGCGGCCTTCGCGGATTCTTCCGCACCATGGGGCCATCGGGAAGCAGCCGAACTTCTCGCCCTGCCGCAGCAGTTCGACGCCGCCGACCCTCAGACTCCCGACCCGTCCGCCGTTGCCCGGCGTGACGGTCACCTCCGCGTCGCCCGCGGTCAGCGTGATGTCTTCGTTACTCACGGAGTTGACCCTACTGGTCCGGGATCGTCTGCCCGGCGGGGCGCCAAGGGTTTCTTCGCCCCCGCCGCCCCTACCCGTCCCGTCCCTGGGGGCTGCCGCCCCCAGACCCCCGCTTCGGCCTGAACGGCCTCGTCCTCAATCGCCGGACGGGCTGAGATGCCCAGGGGCGCGGGGCTGTGACATTGTGCGGCTCCGCCGCGTGGGCGCGCCCAGCCCCCACCGCCCCGCAGCAAAACAACAACCTGCCGGGGTCCGGGGGCGGAGCCCCCGGGGATGGGACGGGTAGGGGCGGCGGGGGCGAGACCAACCGGCTCAGCGTCGCTTGCGCAGGGCTCTGGTGACGACGATCGCCGAGGCCAGCACCGCGGCCGCGGCAGGCGCCGCCCAGCGAAGCGTGGCACGGGCCGCCGCAGCCTCCGGCGCCGGCACCGGGGCATAGCGCCCACGCGGCGGCGCATGGTCGACCTCCTCCGCACTGCGGCCGATCATCGTCCGTCGCGCATGCGCCGCCTCGGCCACGGCATCCTCCCTGTCGGCATGGTTCGCGTCATCCGCGAGGGGGTCGAGAGACGGCTGCGGCACTTCGGCGTCGAAGACGGAGGCCGAAGCCTCGGCCTCCGCACCCGCCCGGGCCTCCGCCTCATTTCCGACGTCACCGCCACCATCGAGGCCGGCGTCAGCGGCACCCCCCGTGGCCTCCGCCTCACCCGCCGCACCCACCGCTCCCGCCAGGTTCTCCGCGAAACGGTTCAGCAGGCGCACCGCAGCCGCGGACACCGCATCCGGTGGAAGTTCCGCCACGCGGCCGTCCGCCGTGGCGGTGCCGCTGAAGGCGAGCGTCGTGCCGCCGTCCGCGGGGACGAGCCGTACCGCGAGGGCGAGCTTGACCGAACCGCTGCCGCGGGCCTCGGTGGCGTCGCCCTCGACGGCGTACGAGCCGTCGTCCTGGGCGGTGACCCGGACCGCGCCGCGGTAGGTGATGGTGTGGCCGCCGACGCGGACTTTCAGGCGCCCGGAGACGGGCGCCGTCCCGGCGTCCTGCTGGAACCCGGGAACCGCCCGGGCCACCCGTAGGGGATCGGCCAGCGCCTCCCGCAGCCGCTCGGCCAGAACCGGAACGAACACCTCATGCTCCATGTCGTCCGAGCCTACCCAGGACGACCGGAACCGCACCCGTTTATCACGGAATTCCCCCGTCATGCCCCGGCCTCCGCCTCAGTCGGCGTACCGCGGATGCACCAGCGTGGAGGGCTGCAGACCGGGGACGCGGGTGAGCCACGCGGCGCGGGCGTCGGCATCGAGGGAATCCTGTGTGAGCGTGCTCGGGCTCGGCCCGTGTGGGTCGAGACCCAGGGGCGGCATCCCCGTGGCCGTGGTGGAGGCCAGGATGAAACCCCAGTCGTGCGGGGCGCTCGACGCGCCCGCCGTGCGGTCGGGGCCGGCCGCGAAACCGGAGTCGCGGCCGCCCACACGGTAGGGGGCGGTGCGCAGGTCGGCCGCCCGCAGCGTCGACTCGACCGTCCAGAAGATGCGGGGGCGGGTGGAGACCGGGCCCGCGTGGACCGCCAGGCGGCCGTCGGGGGCCAGGACGCGGCGCGCCAGTCCGTAGAACTCCTGCGCGTACAGCTTCGTGCTCGCCGTGATCCCGGGGTCCGGCAGGTCCGAGATCACCACGTCGTACGTCGGCCGGTCCCCGCGCAGCCAATGGAAGGCGTCCGACGTGAACACGTGCACGCGAGGGTCGTCGTAGGCGTGGGAGTTGAGTGCCGACAGGGCGGGGTCGCGGCGGGCCAGCTCCACGACCCCGGCGTCGATTTCGACGATGTCGACACGGCGCACGCCCGGGTGGCGCAGCACCTCGCGCGCCGCGAGTCCGTCGCCGCCGCCGAGGACGAGCACGCGCGCGTGCGGACCGTTCATCGCGGGGTGCACCAGGGCCTCGTGGTAGCGGTTCTCGTCGCGGCCGCTGACCCGCAGCCGTCCGTCGAGGAAGAGGTCGAGCGGGCGGCCGTGCGTGCCGCCGGTGAGGACGACCTCCTGGACCCCGGTCTGCAGGGCGACGCGTACGTCTCTGCCGTACACGGCGTGCCGTGCCGCCCGTTCGAAGTCGTCGACGAGGACGGCGGCCGTGGCCAGGATGGCGAGGACGACCAGGTTGGCGATCAGCAGGAGCCACTTTCCGCGCCGGCTCAAGTCCTGGCGGAACAGGCCCAGTACGAGGGCCCCGCCGGCCAGCACGTTCACCGTTCCGATGAGCAGCGCACCCGTCAACTGCCCGAACAGCGGCAGCAGGAGGAAGGGGAAGGCCAGGCCTCCGGCGAGGGCGCCGACGTAGTCCGCCGCGAAGAGGTCGGCCACCGCGCCGCCGGGGTCCTGGCGCCGGATGCGCTGTATCAGCTCCATGAGGAGGGGGACTTCGGCGCCGATCAGCAAGCCGATGGCGAGCGAGAAGGCGACCAGCAGGTACCGCGGTCCGCCCGCCCACACCCCGCCCCAGTCGCCGGTCCACGCGAACACCGCGTACAGCGCCATCGCGCTGCATCCGCCGGTCAGGGCGAGCGCCGCCTCGACCGCGCCGAAGCCGGCCGCGGCGCGGGGGCGCAGCCGTTTCGCGGCGAGGGAGCCGATGCCCATGGCGAAGACCATCACGGACAGGACGACGGAGGCCTGGGTGACCGAGTCGCCGATCAAGTACGAGGCGAGGGCAACGAGTTCGAGTTCGTACACGAGTCCGCAGGCCGCACAGACGAACACGCTCGCGAGGACGAGAAACCGGCCGATGCCCGGGCGGACGGGCAGCCGCGCCTGGCCCTGGAGACCCCAGGGCGGCGGCGCACCGGGGGGAGCAGGCGCCTGCGGTTCGATCACGCTGGGAACGCTACGTCACACGGGTGCGACGCTTCGTCACCCACACGTGTGGAAGTGCCGTAGTGATGTGTAACACGCGGCGTCATGTGATCGTCCCCTGGGGGCCGCCGCCCCGGCCCTCGTTCTCGAACGCCGGACGGGTTCGGTGGCCAGTGGTGCCCCTCAAGCCTCGGAACCGCTCAGCGGATCCGCCTGGGCCTCCATCCGTACCCCCACCCTCGTCCGTGTCGCCACCAACTGGCCGTCCTGTGGGTACGCGTGCCACGTACGCCAGTGGACCTGCCCCTCGTGGCGCTGGGCCAGCAGGGCGGTGAAAGCGTGGGGGCTGCCGGGGAAGACCCCGGCCAGGCCGTTGGGGTGGTCGGAGACCAGGGCCAGCAACTCCTGGGCGCGGCCCGCGAAGGAACCGCACGAGAGTGTCTCGACGCGCGCCGCGAACTCGTACTCCCAGTCGCCGACGCGCTTGGCCACGCCGAGCGGAAGGGGCGTACTGCTGCCGGCAATGCACGCGACGGTCTCCGAACAACTGCCCTGCTCCTCCTCCAGGAGGACCTGGTGGGAGGCGCCGAGGAGACGCAACTGGAGTCTCGCTCCTTCGAGTTCGAGGTCGAGGGTCGCGAGCGCGGGGAGCGGCTCACGCCCCAGGGCCCAGGCGAGATCGGCCGCGCACGTGTCGGTGTAGGCGGTGTTCAGGGTCGTGAGCATGGGTCGGCTCCGCTAGCACGCAAAGGGAGGTGGGGGGTCCGGCGCACCCGGTCGGTACCGGGGGATCGGCCAGGTCAGCCTGGTCAGCCCGGTCAGGAAGAACGATCCGAGGGCTGCGTTGGTGTGTTAGAGGGAATCATGAACTGTGGCGCCACCACAGCGTTTTTACCCAACTTCGTAGGGTTTCCATCCCCCCGAGGGCTCCACAGCTCAACTGTTCAACTACGGCGTACGCCGGGAGCGCGATCGAAGGTGCCGCGCGCGGTCTCGCGAAATGCCGCAGGAATGCCCCCAAACAGCCCCCAGAACACTCCCGAAACACCCCCGAAAACCTCCGAAATGCGAATGAAACATCCCGAAGTGCGGAAGTGCCCGCCGAGACCCCTCCCCGGCGGGCACTCCCGCGTGCTCCGGACGCGTTCCCCCGCGAAGCTCAGCTGCCCCGTGTCAGCTGCCTCCGCCGCATCCGCCCCCGCCCCCGCAGGACGACCCGCCTCCGCAGGACGAGCCGCCCCCGCCCGACGAGTCACCGCCGCCCGAGCTGCCGCAGGATGTCGCGCCCCCGCTCGCCCCGCCGGCCCACCAGCTGTGCGAGTGGTCCGAGGAATCGCGGCGCGAGCGGCGGCCCCCGTTCGAGAGGCTGACCTTCTTCCGGCTGCGGTCGGCAGCCATGAACACCACGACCAGCACGATGCAGAAGACCGCCAGGATGATGCCGATGATCAGGCCCATGGCGTCACCCTCCTTTCGTTCCCCCGAAGCGGCCCCCCGTGGGCGCCTCGTCTTGCGTGAGAGGGGGATGCCCTCCCGTCTCATCAGCCAAAGCAGAGTTGAGGAAGTCCAGAGCTTGGGCGCAGGATGACGGGCATGACCTCCAGTGCCCGCCGCCCCCTGCTCAATCGCCGACTCGCCGAGTTCGGCACAACGATCTTCGCCGAGATGTCCGCGCTGGCCCTCAGTACCGGCTCGATCAACCTCGGCCAGGGCTTCCCCGACACGGACGGGCCCGAGGAGATCCGGGAGGCGGCCGTGCGGGCGCTGCGCGACGGGCGCGGCAACCAGTACCCGCCGGGGCCGGGCGTCCCCGAGCTGCGCACCGCGATCGCCGCACACCAGAAGCACCGGTACGAGCTGTCGTACGACCCCGACCGCGAGGTCCTGGTCACGGCGGGCGCCACCGAGGCCATCGCCGCGGCTCTGCTGGCCCTGGTCGAGCCCGGCGACGAGGTGATCGCCCTGGAGCCGTACTACGACTCGTACGCGGCCTGCATCGCGATGGCGGGCGGCACCCGGGTCCCGGTCACACTGCGCCCCCACGAGGGACGCTTCCGGCTCGACCTCGACGAGCTGCGCGACGCGGTCAACGACAACACCCGGCTGCTGCTGATCAACACCCCGCACAACCCGACCGGCACCGTCCTGACCCGCGAGGAACTCGGTGAGATCGCGAAGCTCGCCGTCGAGCGGGACCTGCTCGTGGTGGCTGACGAGGTGTACGAGCACCTCGTCTTCGACGACGCCGAGCACGTGCCGCTGGCCTCCTTCCCCGGCATGCGGGAGCGGACGGTCTCCATCGGCAGTGCAGGCAAGACGTTCTCCTTCACCGGCTGGAAGGTCGGCTGGATCACGGCCGCGCCGGACCTCGTCACCGCCGTACGGTCGGCGAAGCAGTTCCTGACGTACGTGGCTTCGGGGCCGTTCCAGTACGCCGTGGCCGAGGCACTCGCGTTGCCGGACACGTATTTCGACGCGTTCCGCGCGGACATGCTGGCCAAGCGGGACGTCCTGACGGCCGGGCTAGCCGAGGCGGGCTTCAAGGTCTTCCGGCCCGCGGGCACGTATTTCGTCACCACCGACATCAGGCCGCTCGGCGAGAGTGACGGCTTCGCCTTCTGCCGCGCCCTCCCGGAGCGCGCCGGGGTCGTCGCCATCCCGAACGCGGTCTTCTACGACCACCGCGAGGCGGGCGCCCCCTTCGTCCGGTTCGCGTTCTGCAAGCGGACCGAGGTGCTGGAAGCGGCGGTGAAGCGGCTCAGGAGCGCCTGGTAGCGGTTACGGGGCCGACGGCAAGAGCCCGGCCGTGGCGCGCCGCACTGGCGGCCTGCGCCCTGGCCGGGCTCTCGTTCGACTACGGGGCGTATCCGGTGGTCATCGCCCACACGCCCCGGTGAGTACGGGACCGGTACTGGCGAATACCGGCCGGTACCTCCTACTCGTCGCCTTCGTCCTCGGGCTTTTCCGCCTCGTTGATCTCCTGCTCCAGGCCCAGCTGCTCGACAAGCCACTTGTCGAACTCGATGGCGGCCCGCACCCAGCTGACCGTGGAGGACACGAAGTGCTCCAGCGCGACGCCGGTACCGATCAGCATCTGCGCCTCGCCGATCAGGCGGACGGTGCCGTCGTCGTGCGTGTGGCTGTAGACCTTGGGCCACAGCGTGCGGCGGTTCCAGTCGTCGATGGACTCCAGCAGGGTCGGCTTCTCGTCGATCTGGTGCGGCCGGTCGTAGAACGTACGCACGGAGAAGACCTGCTGGTCGCCCTCACCACGGAACATGAAGTACGTACGGAACTGCTCCCACGGCGCCGCGAGGTCACCCTCGTCGTCGACGACGTACTTGAGCTCCATCTGATCCAGGAGCTGCTTCACAAGGTCCTGATCCGGGACGACAGGGCCCGCCGGTCCGCCGGGCTGCGGCTCGGGCTGGCCCCCGAAGTTCGGGATCGAGGACGGGTCGATGGACATACTTGAACACTCCTGCGCTCGTCTGGCTCGTCCGGCCATCGCTGAGACCAGACGTACGCACCCCACCCTCTCTCGCTTTCCCCCTGAGCGGCAACAGACTCCCCCGTGCGCCGCGCTCGAGTGTCCGAAATCAGCGCGGAGAGTCCCGGAACTCGGGCGTTCCGGGACTCTCACCGCAGGTGAAGATGCGCGGAAAAGGACCGCTCACCTCCGCTCACATCCGACTACAGCGTCTTGCCCGTGGCGGGGCCCACGATCAGACCGTCGCCGAAGGCATCCACCCGCACCGTGTCGCCGTCCTTGACCTCGCCCGCCAGGATCTCCTTGGCGAGCCGGTCGCCGATCGCGGTCTGGACGAGGCGGCGTAGCGGCCGGGCGCCGTACGCCGGGTCGTTGCCCTCGTCCGCGAGCCAGGCCAGAGCCGCGTCGGTGATCTCGAGGGCGATCCGGCGCTGGGCGAGCCGCTTGCTGAGCCCGTCGATCTGGAGCCTGGCGATGCGCTCCAGCTCCTCCTTGTTCAGGGCGGAGAAGACCACCAGGTCGTCGAGCCGGTTGAGGAACTCCGGCTTGAAGGAGGCCCTGACCACCTCCAGCACCTGCTTCTTCTTCTCCTCCTCGGAGGTCAGTGGCTCCGCCAGGCTCTGCCCACTCAAGAATTGGCTGCCCAGGTTGGAGGTGAGGATCAGGATGGTGTTGCGGAAGTCGACCGTCCGGCCCTGGCCGTCCGTCAGACGGCCGTCGTCCAGCACCTGGAGCAGGATGTCGAAGACCTCCGGGTGCGCCTTCTCGACCTCGTCGAGCAGGATCACGCTGTACGGGCGACGCCGTACCGCCTCCGTGAGCTGACCGCCCTCCTCGTAGCCGATGTACCCGGGCGGGGCACCCACGAGCCGTGCGACGCTGTGCTTCTCGCCGTACTCCGACATGTCGATGCGGACCATCGCCCGCTCGTCGTCGAAGAGGAAGTCGGCGAGCGCCTTGGCGAGTTCGGTCTTGCCGACGCCGGTGGGTCCGAGGAAGAGGAAGGAACCGGTGGGCCGGTCCGGGTCGGCGATGCCGGCGCGGGTGCGCCGCACGGCGTCCGACACGGCTTGCACGGCCACCGTCTGGCCGATGAGGCGACGGCCCAGCTCCTCCTCCATGCGCAGGAGTTTCTGGCTCTCGCCCTCCAGGAGCCGCCCGGCCGGGATGCCGGTCCAGGCGCCGACCACGTCCGCGATGTCGTCGGGGCCGACCTTCTCCTTCACCATGGTGTCCTTGGCGGCCTCCTCCTCGGCCTCGGAGGCTTCCTCCAAGTCCTTTTCCAGAGCGGGGATCTCGCCGTACAACAGCTCGGAGGCGGCATCCAGGTCACCTTCGTCCCTGATGCGTTCGGCCCGGCCGCGCAGCTCGTCGATCTTCTCCTTCAAGTCGCCGACACGGTTGAGGGACTGCCTCTCCTTCTCCCAGCGGGCGTTGAGCCCGCGCAGCTCCTCCTCCTTGTCGGCGAGGTCACGGCGCAGCTTCTCCAGACGCTCCTTGCTTGCGGCGTCGGTCTCCTTGCTGAGTGCCAGCTCCTCCATCTTCAACCGGTCGACGGTGCGCTGGAGCTCGTCGATCTCCACGGGGGACGAGTCGATCTCCATGCGGCGGCGGGAGGCCGCCTCGTCGACGAGGTCGATCGCCTTGTCGGGGAGGAAGCGGGAGGTGATGTAGCGGTCGGACAGGGTGGCCGCGGCCACCAGCGCGCTGTCCTCGATCCGGACCTTGTGGTGCGCCTCGTACCGCCCCTTCAGCCCGCGCAGAATCGCGATGGTGTCCTCGACGGTGGGCTCGGCGACGAGTACCTGCTGGAAGCGGCGCTCCAGGGCCGGGTCCTTCTCGATCCGCTCGCGGTACTCGTCGAGGGTCGTCGCGCCGACCATGCGCAGCTCACCGCGGGCGAGCATGGGCTTGAGCATGTTGCCGGCGTCCATGGCGGAGTCGCCGCCGGCGCCCGCGCCGACGACCGTGTGCAGTTCGTCGATGAAGGTGATGATCTGCCCGTCGGAGTCCTTGATCTCGGCGAGGACGGTCTTCAGCCGCTCCTCGAACTCGCCCCGGTACTTCGCCCCGGCCACCATGGCGCCGAGGTCGAGCGCGACCAGCCGCTTGCCCTTGAGGGACTCGGGCACGTCGCCCTTCACGATCCGCTGGGCGAGCCCCTCGACGACGGCGGTCTTGCCGACGCCGGGCTCACCGATGAGGACGGGGTTGTTCTTGGTGCGCCGGGACAGGACCTGCACGACCCGGCGGATTTCGTGGTCCCGCCCGATGACGGGGTCGAGCTTGCCGTCCCGCGCGGCGGCGGTGAAGTCGGTACCGAACTTTTCGAGCGCCTTGTACTGGCCCTCGGGATCCGGGGTGGTCACCCGGCGCCCTCCCCTGCTGTTCTGGAACGCGTCGAGGAGCTTCTTGGCGTTCGCCCCCTGCTGGGAGAGTACGTCGCCGCTGTGGCCGCCCTTCGCGGCGATACCGATGAGCAGATGCTCGGTGGAGAGGTAGTCGTCCCCGAGCTCCTTGGCCTTCTCGGCCGCCTCGGCGATCACGGCGAGCAGCTCGCGGTTGGGCTGTGGGGGCGCGACCGTGGACCCGGTCACGCTGGGCAGGCCCGCGAGGACGCGCTCGGTCGCGGAGCGTACGGAGGCCTGGTCGACGCCCACGGCGGCCAGCAAGTCGATGATGTTCTCGTTTACTTGTCGGCCTCGCCCCGCGAGCAGCGCGAGAAGCAGATGCGCGGGGGTCAGATCCGGGTGCCCCTCGGACACGGCCCGCTGGGTGGCCGCGTTGATCGCATCCCGGCTCCTGTTGGTCAGCTCGGCGTCCACGTGTCCGTACTCCTCCTTGTGCGGTCCCTGCTGATTTCCCTGACTCAACCAACGTACACAAAGTTGAGTCTATTCCACTCAAGGGGGGCGGGGGGCATGGTGCGGCCAGGTTGGACCACGTTCCCGCGCACCCGAGGGCCACTCGGGCTACATTTCCTGACCATGGCCGCATATCCCGTGGATCCGCGCGATCCCGACCCCTCGTATCTCAGCTTCTGGCGGGAGCGTCACCTGTGCACGCTGACGACGCCACGGCTGGACGGCAGCCCGCACGTCGTCCCCGTCGGGGTTACATACGACCCGGAGGCGGGTCTGGCTCGGGTGATCACCAATAAGTCGAGCGCGAAGGTGGGCCATGTACTGACGGCCGCCGCGTCACAGCGCGGCGCGCGGGTAGCCGTATGCCAGGTCGACGGCCGCCGCTGGGCGACGCTGGAGGGGCGGGCGACGGTGTCCGCCGAGCCGGCGCGCATCGCGGAGGCGGAGCGGCGGTACGCGGAGCGATACGGGAGGGTGCCCTCGCCGAACCCCTCCCGGGTGGTGATCGAGATCGAACTGACCTCGGCGATGGGGCGCGGCTGACAGCGGCAAAGGGGGGGACACCAGGATGTTTCGCCCAAAACTGCAGCGGCGTCACCGTGTTCAGGTCACGGTGACGCCGCTGCGGGGGGAAGTACCTGCGCGATTTACTACGACGGGGGAATCGCGTCAGGCACTGCGGGGGGTGGCAGAGATGGTTCGTACGTCCGGGGCTTCCGGCTCGGCCAGCTGGTGGTCACGCTGGTCGAGGTTCACAAAGATCATTCCGTACCGGATGGCACACCGCACGGGCTGCGGCGCACCGCGGGGCCGGCGCAGGCATCGATACGCCCGTACGTCCTCGTCCTCGTCCCGGGTGACCACGACCGGCTCGCCGAACACGGTCACCATCAGCGAGTCGCCACTGTGGGGGAGGGCGGTCGCCAGGTCGATGAAGTGCCAGCCGGAGCGGTACGCGGTGGCCATTTCCCGGCGGAAGGAGCGGTCGTCGGGGGGAGTCGTCATATCAACTCCCGGAGCCGTCATCCACCGGAGTCTCCGTCACGACGTCCACCGGCGCCGTCGGCCAGTGACTGTCCGCCCGGGTGTCGCTCTTCGCGTCGGAGAGGCCGCTCAGCGCGCCGAATGCCACCACGGCGGAGAAGGCGGCGACAAGCACCGAGCGAAGCATTTTGTTACGCATAGTCGGCTTCGTCCTCACTTGAAAGTCCCGTCTTCCCCCGTCGGATAAGACGATGGCTCATTCGGGCACGTCATGGCCACATAATCGATGCATCATGTTCCTGCACGTTCAGGACCCTGGGGGGTGGAGTTTTGGCAACAAATCAGACTAATGCGACACATCCCCACGGGATGACCGAGCTGTGCAAGGACGGAGGCCGTCTCTACGCGAACGCCCTGCGCACCGGACGAATCGCACGCGCGGACGTGGAACCCGCCCCTTGTCTGATGGAACTCGCGCTCCTTCACCCCGATCCCGACGACGCGAACTGGTTGCGCCCCGTGCCCCCTTCGGTCGCCCTGGCGCAGCGACTCAACCCCATAGAGCGCGAGATCACCGAGCGCAGACGGCTCTCGATCGAACTGAGCGATGCTTTTGAGCCGTTCATGGCCCTCAGCGTTCAAGGGGCGACCCCCACGCACTCGATCACGGTGCTGGAGGGCGGCGACCGTATCAACGCGGCACTCAACCTGGCCACGGCCGAATGCCAGACCGAGATGCTCACCATCCAGCCGAGCGATCGCGGCTCCGAGCGCAGCCTGCTCCAGGGGCTGGAGCGAGACAGACCACTGATCGAACGTGGTGTGCGCATCCGGACGCTCTATCAGCACACAGCCCGGTACAGCCCCGACAAATTGGCCTACGTGGCCCAGCTCTCCGACGGCAAGGTCGAGTACCGCACCATCGACGAACTGGTGGAGCGCCTCATCGTCTGCGACGAGACCGTCGCCTTCATCCCCACCCGCGACGACCAGCAGGTCGCCCTGGAGCTTCGCCACCCCGGCCTCGTCCGCTACCTGGTCAAGGTCTTCGAGTTCATCTGGGGCCGCGCCGTCCCGCTGAGCGCCGGCGCCCCCTACGAATCCGCGCCCGGCGGCATCACGAACATCCAGCACTCCATCGCCAAGCTCCTGGTGGAAGGACATGTCGACGAGGCCATCGCACGCCGCCTCGGTATGAACGTGCGCACCTGCCGCGCCCACATCGCCAAGCTGGCCACCTCTCTCGGCAGCGGCAGCCGGGCACAACTCGGCTTCCTCATAGCGCAGTCGGGGATTCTGGACCTGGACCAGGAGAGCTGAAGGGCAGGAGGTCCGGGGAGCGGGGCGGGCCGTCCAGGCCCGCCTGGGCGATGCGGACGCCGAGCTGTGTGCGGCTCGCCGCGCCCAGGGTCTCCGAGAGGCGGGCGATGTGCGCCCGGCAGGTACGGACGCTGATCCCCAGCCGCTCCGCGACCACCGCGTCCTGGTGGCCCTCGGCGAGCAGCGCGGCGATGGACCGCTCGCGATGGGTGATCCCTTCGATGCCGGTCTCCGGGAGCGGGGCGGCGAGCGGGAGCGCCAGCCGCCACAGCCGCTCGAAGACCGTCACCAAGTAGTCGACCAACGCCGGATGCCGTAGCTCCAGCGCGATCGTGCGGTCGGCGTTCGCCGGGATGAACGCCACCTTGCGGTCGAAGAGGATGAGCCGCTCCACGACCTCGTCGAGGGTGCGCGCCTCGGCCGCTTCGCCCATCAGCTCCATGTAGTTGTGCAGGCCCTGGCCGTGCCGGGCCACATGCGTGTAGAGGTCGCGCATCCGCACCCCGCGCCGGCGCATCTCCAGCGCCCTGTGCAGCCCCTCCGACAGTTCGTCCTCGCGGCGGATGCCGCCGGGCTGCACGGTCAGCACCTCGGTCGTGCACGCCTCGGTCGCCTCGTCCATCGCGGCCCGGATCCGCGGCAGCCCGTCGAGGACACGGATCGCCATACCCTCCGTCGGCGCCTGGACGCGCCCGCCGAGTCCGGCGTACCACTCGAACGCCGCCACCGCCTCGCCCACCCGCGCCTGGCTGGCGCTGACCTCCTCGTACACCCCCCGCAGCAGCCGCGTCATGACCTCCTGCGGCGAGGTGGGCACCAGCCACGTCATGTCGTCGGGGTCGGGGTGCAGCAGCGCCAACTCGACCAGGCAGGGCACCGCTTCCGCGTCCGTGCGCGGCACGCGGCCGCGCCGCACGGCCCGGGAGTACACCCGGTCGCCGGCCTCGCACAGTCGGTCAGCGCCGTGCGGATGCCTGTCCGTCCCGTGCCCGGCCATCTCCCACCCCTGGCTCCAACTTCCGGCTCCAGCACCGTCCACGGCGCGACGCCCCATGACTCCAGCACCCTCCGCTTCCACGGTGCGATGCCCCACGTCTCCAGCACCCTCCGTGGTGCGCCGCCCGACGACGCCGGCACCCTCCGCGACACGACGCCACGCGGCACCAGCACCGTCCGTGGCGCGACGCCACCCGGCCAGACACTCTCCGCAGTGCGACGCCTACGCGCCTTCCGCAGCGCAACTATGCGCGGCCCCGACCGCCATCGCAACACTGCTGCGCCCTACGCACGCCCCCTATCGTCCGTATCCCTCCATGAATATCCGCACCTCCGCACGGCGCCCTGCAGCAACAGGATGGTGGCGGCGCCGAGAGCGTCCGGTGGGTTGCGGAGTCGCTGCCCCAGGGCGACACAGCACCCTGAGCGGCCGGGTGAGGTCAGGACCGTTCATGAGCCGGCGCCGGCGGCACTGCAGCCGATCGAACCAGGTGAACTGCGGTTCCGGGCCGATCAGATGGCCCGCGCGTCGCTAACTCCGCTTCGGCCCGGTGATCGCTTCCCCGATCACGAAACCCTTGGCAGCTCCGGATCACCTGATCCGGTGAGGCCGGAACGATCCGTCTCCGACGGGCTCCCCCAACTCGAACCACACGCCTTTCGCAAACCGCCCCGCCCGCTCCCCCGCCACGCCCCACGCGTCCGCGACCTCCTCGACGAGGGCGAGGCCGCGCCCCCAGCAGGCGGTCACCTCCGCCTCCGGAGTGACCGGTGGGTCGTGACTCTCGTCGTAGACGAGCGGACACAACTACGGCAGTACGGTGAGATGTTCGCGCGTCTCGCCGAGTACGCCCTTGCCCCCGTCGACGTATCGTTGGCCCCGGAAGCACACCCGGTGAAGGACTCACTGGCTCTGATCCAGCACCTTCTCTCCACGCTTTAGGGGGAAGCCACGATGTCCGAACTCGCCTGGCAGAAGTCGACGTTCAGCGGCGGCCCGCAGGGCGACTGCGTCAACGTCGCCACCGCCCCCGACGGAACGATCCGCCTCCGCGAGAGCGAAGACCCCCGCACCGTACTCACCACCACCCCGGACCGCCTCACCGCACTCCTGCGGCACCTCACGTCACGGCCCAGCTCCTGAGCAGCGCCTCGCGGGCCGCACGCCAGGGCGTCACGCCATCGCCCTCGACGCTGCCCCACTCCAGCAGCCGCGCCACGTCCACCGTGCCGTCCACGAACCGGTCCAGCAGGGTCAGCGACAGCTCGTACTCGGACTGCACATAGCCCCCGACGGGAGCGGCGTACACGGTCAGTTCGGCCTTCTCCTCGTCGGTGCGGACGTGGATCTCGAAGGCGGCGGGGACGTCCCCGCCGCCCGCCGCCAGGTCGAGGACCGTGTCCATCGTGCTGTTCACCAGCCACTGGATACTCGACCGCACCGTGGCGTAGTGCACCGTGACCTCGCGTATGTCCGTCCAGGCCCAGAAGCCCTTCTGGTCCGTGCCCAGCGCCTCCAGCCCGTCCGGAGTGAGCCGGACGCCGAGCCCGTTCCCTTCGGGCTCGGCGCCCACGTACACGCTCTCCTTGGTGATCCAGAACAGGCCGATCATGGACATGGGTGCCTCCGGTGGTACGACAGACGGTCGTCTCCTGAGACACCCACAGCCACACGATGGTTCATACGTGAACCCTCGGAATCACCCGCTACTTGAGGCCGATCTCCGTGCAGGCGGCCTTGTTGTCGGTCGTGCAGATCTGCTTGACGGTGTAGATGCCGTCCTGGATGACCGTCTCCTGGATGTTCTTCTTGGTGAGGGCGACCACCGGGACGAGCTGGGACGGGATCTTCTTGTTCGTGGGGCTGTCGACCTTGTCGCGGGTGAGCGCGTCGAACTCGATCGAGCGGCCCTGGACCTTCGCCACGGCCATCTCGGCGGCGGCGGTGGCCTCCTGCGGGTACGACTTGTAGACGCTCATGTACTGCTCGCCCCGGACGATGCGCTGCACCCCGTCGAGTTCGGCGTCCTGACCGGTGACCGGCGGGACCGTGCTGACGCCCATGGTCTTCATGACGTCGATGACGGCGCCCGCGAGGCCGTCGTTGGCCGAGTAGACGCCGGCGATGTTGTTGAGGCCGATGGCCGCGATGGCCTTCTCCATGTTGGCCTTGGCGTTGACCGGGTCCCATTCCTCGGTGTCGTACTTCTCGGCGATGACGACCTTGTCCGCGAGCTCGGTCAGGGCGCCGGCCTTGAACTGCGCCGCGTTCGGGTCGGTGACCGCGCCGTTCATCATGACGATCTTCTTCGAGGAGGCGTCGGGACCGAGCGCATCGAGGAGGGCCTTGCCCTGCACCTCGCCGACGAGTTCGTTGTCGAAGGAGATGTACGCGTCGATCGGGCCCTGCGCCAGGCGGTCGTACGCGATGACGGGAATGCCCGCATCCTTGGCCTTTTGCACCCCGGTCGCGATGGACTTGGAGTCCACCGCGTCCACCAGGAGCACGTCGACCTTGTCGTCCACCATCTGCTGGAGCTGGGTGAGCTGCTTTTTCGCGTTCTGCTCGGCGTTGGCGTAGACGACCTGGCCCTTGTTGTTGGTGAGCTCGGCGACCTGCTCCTTGATGATCGGGTAGTCGAACTTCTCGTAACGGCTGTTCGCCTTCTCCGGAAGGAGCAGGCCCACCTTGATGTCGTCGCCCTTCGTCGGACTCGCCTTGGCGTCACTGCCGCCGATCCCGTCCACGACCCCGCAGGCGGTGAGCGAGACGGCCGTTGCGGAGGAGGCCAGGGCTATGACAGTACGACGAAGCCGAGTGTGACGGGTGTTACGAGTTTTCACATCAGGTGCCTTCCGGGCGAGGTAGCAGCTTTGCGACCCAGGTGGCTGAAAGCCAACGCGGCCATGCGCTCAGCGTCAAGGAGTAACCACTTAACGAGATGGCAACAGCATGCTGTGTTCCTTAAGTGAACACGATGGAAAGAGGGTGCGCGTCCACTTCCACACAACCACTCTGATTCACTTCTGTCACTCGCTCCTCAGAGACATACAACCCCTGCCCCCGATCAGGAGTCTTGTAGGCGGCCGAGTCCACCACAGCACCGAGCAGGGGAAGCATGAGACCAATTCGACGCGGCGGAGCGGCACTTGCCACAAGCGTTGCGATCGCCACCACCGGCGGTCTGCTCACCGCGACCGCGGCACCGGCCTCGGCGGCCACCACCTGCGCCTCCCCCGTCTACAAACGGCAGATCTTCGCAAACACCACCTTCTCCGGCACACCGAAGAAAACGGCCTGCGACTCCACCATCAGCGAGAACTGGGGCACCGCCGCCCCCGCCACCGGCCTCCCGAAGGACAACTTCGGCGTCCGCTGGACGGTGACGAGGGACTTCGGCTCCGGCGGGCCCTTCGCCCTCAATGCCTCCTCCCGCGACGGCATCCGCGTCTACGTCGACGGTGTCCGCAAGATCAACCTGTGGAAGAACGTCTCGTCGACCGTCTCCAAGACGCTCAACCTGACCGTCCCCTCCGGCAAGCACACCCTCCGCGTCGACTACGCCAACTGGACCGGCGCCGCCAACGTCAAGTTCGGCTACACGCCCCGCACTTCGGCGGCCGTCGACAAGGTCAGGCCGCTGGCGCCGACGGGTGCGTCGGTGACGTACGACCGGACCACCCTCAAGACGAAGCTGACCTGGTCGAAGAACAAGGAGATGGACCTCTCCGGCTACCGCGTCTACCGCCGCCTCAAGGGGAGCAGCGACTGGACGAGGCTGACCGCCGGGACGGCGACCTCGTACACCGACACCCCGCCCGCCACCGGCCGGACCTACTACTACGAGGTCCGCGCGTACGACAAGGCCGGCAACGAGTCCGCCGGCACCGCCGACCAGGGCGTGAGCACCGTCGACCGGACCCCGCCCGCCGCGCCGTTCGTCGAGCTGGACATCTGCGCGACCGACGAGAAACTCGCGGGTCCGGAACTCGTCACGACCGCCGCGAACGCGGCCGACATCACCCTGTACCAGGCTCAGCGGAAGGACGCGGCCACCGGCGACTGGATCACCGTTTACGAGGGCACGAAGGGCCCGTTCTGCGATGCCGGGCAGGCCGCCGACGGCTCCAAGGCCACCTACCGGGGACGGGCACGGGACGCGGCCGGCAACTGGTCCGCGTACTCCGCCGCCACGACGGTCACCCTCTTCGACACGATCCCGCCGGCGGCCCCCGCCGACGCCCACGTCGACTACGAGTCCGGTGTCCCGCATCTGGAGTGGACGCCGGTCGCGGAGGCGGTGACGTACCAGGTGCTCCAGTACGACCCCGCCACGGGCGGGTACGTGGACGCCCTCGACGGCACCGCCACCACCACGGCGACCGATGTGGTGCCGCGGCAGAAGCTGGCCCTGGCGGACGAGTACAGGTACGCGATCCGCGCGGTGGACGCCAAGGGCCACGCCTCCGCGCCCGCCGAGGTCACCCTGGCCATGGCGGAGCGGTCCGAGGCCATCGCGCCGTACCAGCTCATCACCGGGTCGGTGACGCATGACGGGGTGAACCTGTCGTGGCGCAGCGCCGACCCCTGGGCCGCCGACAAGGACCACCTCCCCACCTACAGGATCGTCCGTACGGACCCCGCGACCGGCGAGAGCACGACCCTGGAACTGTGCTCGCCCGCGCTCGGCGGCGACGGCCCCCTGGAACCGCCCACGAGCTCCACGTGGAACTCCCTGGACGCCGACGACCCGGCCTACATCACGGAGGCCCAACTCGTTCGGTCGTACTGTCTGGAGGGCTCAGGTGCCTCCGAGACCACGTACGAGTACCGCGTCGTCGTGGTCGACCGCTACGGGCACTCCTCCCGGCCCAGCGCACCGGTGACCGCGACCACCCGGGACACCCGACGCCCCGCTCCGGTGGTCGACCTGACGGCCGAGACCATCCCGTTCGGCGTCCGCCTCACCTGGAACCCGCCGGCCGACGACGACGTCCAGGGCTACTACGTCTGGCAGAGCACCACCGACCCGGACACCGGCGAGACCGTCTGGAAGAAGAACTGCTGGCAGGGCACCTCGCTGTCCGCCACCGAACTCCTCTGCCCGACGCTCCCCGACGGCGGCACGCACGTCTACCGGGTGGCGGCCACGGACGCCCAGTACTCGGACGAGGACATCGACTTCTTCCAGACGGCCGAGGTCTCCGTCACCCTGCCGGACACGCGGCCCCCGGGCTGGACCAGCACCAAGATCTGGGAGGGCCAGTACCCGGACCTGTACGTCGGCTGCTCCGAGAGCTCCGGCCTGGGCGACTGCTCCCTGCTGACCGACTACCGCCTGGAGCGCTGGGACCCCGCCACGAACTCCTACGTCACGCTCACCACGGGCAAGGTCGGCGAGGCGAGCTCCCATGTGGACACCACCGTCCATGAGGACCGACTCGGCCTGTACTACTACCGCACGGTGTACACCCGGACGTCGGGGACCGAGCTGGTCGGCCGGACCGTGGCCTACGGCATCTGGGACTCCTGGCTCTGAGGCCCTGCGCCGTCGCCCACAGATCAACCGCCCCACCACTCCCGAAGAACTCACCGCACTCCTGCACCACTTCCGTACAACCATGCGCCCCTCCTGCGAGTCCTGATCGTCGACGGCTTTACCTCCCGTTGACGACGTTGACGATCGTCGACGATCAGGACTGAAGGAACGCATGTACCCAGCCAGACGCACGACGGCCGCGGTCTCCACCGCCCTCGTGCTCGCCACCGCGGGCGGCCTCCTCGCCGCGGGCCCCGCAGCCGCGGCCACCACCTGCGCCTCGCCCGTCTACAAACGGCAGATCTTCGCGAACACCACCTTCTCCGGTACGCCGAAGAAGACGGCCTGCGACTCCACCATCAGCGAGAACTGGGGCACCGCCGCCCCCGCTTCCGGCCTCCCGAAGGACAACTTCGGCGTCCGCTGGACCGTCACGAGGGACTTCGGCTCCGGCGGCCCGTTCTCGCTCCCCGTGGCCACGCAGGACGGCATACGCGTCTACCTCGACGGGGTGCGCAAGGTCGACCTCTGGAAGAACGTGTCGTCGACGGTCAAGAAGACCGTCAACCTCACGATCCCGAAGGGCAAGCACACCCTCCGCGTCGACTACGTCAACTGGACCGGCAAGGCGAACGTCTCCTTCGCCTACACCCCCCCGCACCACCGCGAGCGTCGACAAGGTCAAGCCGCTCGCCCCGACCGGGGCCCAGTTCGACGAGTTCACGGACGCGGAGAACCGCCCCCTCGTTCAGCTCACCTGGTCGGCGAACAAGGAGATGGACCTCGCCGGCTACCGGGTCTACCGGCGGGTGAAGGGCACCAGCGCCTGGACGAAGCTGGCCACGACCACCAAGCGCACGTACACGGACGCCCCGCCGACCACCGGCCAGACCTTCTACTACGAGGTCCGCGCCTACGACAAGGCGGGCAACGAGTCGGCCGGCAGCTCCGACCAGGGGCCGGTCACCACGTACGACGACACCGCGCCCACCGCTCCGGTCCTCACCGCCACCGGCGTGGAGGCGTCCAACAACCTCTCCTGGACGGCCTCGGCGGACGCGGTCACCTACCGGATCTTCCGCAAGCGGGACACCGCGACCTCGTACACCGAGCTCGCCGAGACCACGGCCACCGCGTACACCGACACCACGGCGACCTACGGCAAGGCGTACGACTACAAGGTCAGCGCCGTCGACGCGGCCGGGAACGCCGGCGCCTCCGCCGTCGTACGCACCGCGCGGACCATCACCCCGCCCTCGAACGTGGTGGCGACCACGCCCAGTTGGGGCGCGGTCTTCACCTGGACGGAGCCCGCGGGCGGCGACACCGCCGACTACGAGGTGTACCGCTCGGAGACCTCCCCGGTGAGCATCAGCTCCGCCACGCTCACCGACTGCCGCAGCCGCAAGGTCCGTACCGACGAGGCCGGCAACACGATCCGCAGCTGCACCGACTACGACGGCGACCAGGGCCGCACGTACCACTACGTGATGGTCCGGAAGAACACCGCCGGCCTCTGGTCCACCGGCTCCCAGCAGCTGACCGTCACCCGACCCGGCGACGAGATCCCGCCGCCGAACGTGACCGGCCTGACCGCCGAGCCCCTGGAGTACGGCGTCAAGCTGGACTGGGACGACAGCACGGCCGCGGACCTGGCCAAGTACGAGGTCTACGAGCAGCCGACGCAGTGGGACACCCCCGAATACGTCGGCGTCGTGGACGCCGGTACCTCGGAGTACGTCGTCGGCCCCGATCGGGCGGACGGCGAGGCCACCCGCTATGTCGTCGTCGCCTACGACATCTACGGCAACTCCCGTATCTACGCGGACTCGAACGACCCGGACATCGACCCCTGGAGCCAGCCTCTCTCCACGGTCGCGGTCACCGAGCTCGACCTCACCCCGACGGCCATCCCCGAGGACACGGCGCCCTGCTCCCTGCTCACCTACACGGCCGTCGGCCACCACGGCGGCATGTACATCGATTGCGCCGACTCGGTGCCCACGGAGGCCGCCGGCATCAACGTGTACCGCTGGGACCCCGCGACGAGCACCTACGTCCGTGTGACGGACGTCCCGCTGAAGCCGACCGCCACCAACTACACCGACACCACCATTCCCACCGGTACGACCGTCTACTACGTGCTCTCGGTCGTCGCGGCCGACGGCTCGGAGACCTTCAGCAACGTGGACGCCAGCGTCTCTCTGCCGAGCGGCGCGTGAACCCGATGCGAACCTCCCTGCGCCGCACCACCGTCCCCGCGACCGCCGTCGCGCTCGCCACGGCCGGCGGCCTTCTCACGGCCGTCGCCGCCCCGGCGTCGGCGGCCGCGAGCTGCACGTCCCCCGTCTACCAGCGCCAGTTCTTCGCGAACACGGCCTTCTCGGGCACCCCGAAGAAGACGGACTGCGACTCCACGATCAACGAGAGCTGGGGCGCCAAGGCCCCGGCCACCGGCCTGCCGACGAACAACTTCGGCGTCCGCTGGACCGTCACCCGCGACTTCGGCTCCGGCGGCCCCTTCGCCCTCACCACCGCCGCCCAGGACGGCCTCCGCGTCTACCTCGACGGCACCCGCAAGATCGACATCTGGAAAAACGTCTCGACGACGGTGACGAAGACCGTCAACCTCACGATCCCGAAGGGCAAGCACACCCTCCGCATCGACTACGTCAACTGGACGGGCAACGCAAACGTCAAGTTCACGTACGCCCCCCGCACCTCGGCCACGGTCGACAAGGTCAAGCCCCTCACCCCGACCGGCACTTCGGTGACGTACGACAAGGCGACGGGCAACGCCAAGTTGACCTGGGCGAAGAACAAGGAGATGGACCTCTCCGGCTACCGCGTCTACCGCCGCCTCCAGGGCGCCGCCTTCGGCAGCAAGCCGCTGGCGACGACCACCTCCACCTCGTACACCGACGCCACTCCCGCGACCGGCGACCTGTACTACTACGAGGTCCGCGCGGTCGACAAGGCGGGCAACGAGTCGGCCGGCAGCCCCGATCAGGGCGTGACCACCGTCGACCGGACGGCACTGGCCGCGCCCGCCGGGTTGATCGCCAACTCCACGAGTACCGGGCTGCGGCTCGACTGGAACGCGGTCACGGGAGGGGTGTCCTACCGCGTCTACCGGGCGGCGAGCGAGAACGGTGTGTACACCCAGGTGGGCAGTACGGATCGGGTTACCTACCTGGACACCTCGGCCGCCGAGAGCGTCACCTACTACTACCGCGTGACCGTTCTCGACGCTGCGGGCAACGAGTCCGCGCGTTCCGTCGCCACCGCCGGCGAGCGCGAGGACCTCACCCCGCCGCCCGCCGTCACCGGGCTGACGGTCACCCCGACCGAGTACGGCTTCGAGCTGGACTGGGACAAGAATCCGGCCGCCGACCTCGGGAAGTACACCGTCTACCGGGGTGAGATCTGGGGCGACGAGGGCGACGAGCAGGTCTGTGCCGGATCGCTGACGGAGTATCTGCCGGCCGATACCACCTCGTTCTCGTACACCGCCCTCCCGGACGGCGAACACGTCTGCTTCTTCGTCGACGCCATCGACACCTCCGGGAACTCCTCCTTCAAGTGGACCCGGACGGCCGAGGCCGTGGCGGCGGACGAGCTCGACATGACGCCGAGCGTGCCGACGCCCGAGGGCTCGCCGCTGTACGTCAGCGCGAGCGGTGCGGAGGGCGACGAGGGGAACCAGGTGGCGTGGTCGGGGCTCGGCGAGTCCGCGCCGGAGGCCGCGGGCGGCTACCGCGTCCACCGATGGAACCCCGCCACCGCCACGTACGAGAAGATCGCCGAACTCGGCAGCGGTGTCCGCGAGTACTTCGACACCGGCGCGAAGCGCGGCACCACGTCCTACTACTGGGTGACCGCCGTGGCCGCGGACGGCACCGAGTCCCTGCCTGCGGGCGACTGGGCGATCACCGCACCGGCGCAGTGACCTGAAGAATGCCGAAAGGGGCCGGGAGATGGATCATCTCCCGGCCCCTTTCCCTATGCGGTGACTAGTCCGACTGCCTCTTCGGCCGCCACACCACCAGCGCACTCGTCTGCTGTACTTCCTGGTACGGGACCAGGTCGCGGCGGTACGAGGCATGCACCGCGGCCTCGCGCTGCTGCATCGTGGCCGCCGCGCCGTCCAGGGCCGATTCCAGCTCCGCGACGCGGGACTGGAGTGCGGCGACCTGGTTCTCCAGCTCGATGATGCGCTTGATGCCGGCCAGGTTGATGCCCTCGTCCTGCGACAACTGCTGGACGTTGCGCAGCAGTTCGATGTCGCGGGCGGAGTAGCGTCGGCCCCGGCCGGCGGTGCGGTCGGGGGAGACGAGGCCCAGCCGGTCGTACTGGCGCAGGGTCTGCGGGTGCAGGCCGGACAGCTGGGCCGCCACCGAGATGACGTAGACCGGGGTTTCCTCGGTCAGTTCATAGGGGTTTCGACGACGGCCGTCCATGTCACTCATGCTCCCTTCGCGGCCTGGAACAGCTCCGCCCGCGGATCCTCATCCGCGGTCGCCTCGCGATACGCCTCCAGGGCGTCACGAGCCTTGCCCGACACGTCCTGGGGGACGGCGACCTCGACGGTGACCAGCAGGTCGCCCCGTGTACCGTCCTTGCGGACCGCTCCCTTGCCACGGGCCCGCATCGTACGACCGTTGGGCGTGCCCGGGGGCAGCTTCAGGGTGACCGGTGGGCCGCCCAGGGTCGGGACGCGGACCTCGCCGCCGAGCGCCGCCTCCGTGAAGGTGACGGGCACGGTGACGGTGAGGTTGTCGCCCTTGCGGCCGAAGACCGGGTGGGAGTCGACGTGGACGGTGACGTACAAGTCGCCTGCCGGGCCGCCCCGCTCGCCGGGTGCGCCCTTGCCGCGCAGACGGATGCGCTGACTGTCCGACACCCCGGCGGGGATACGGACCTGCATCGTGCGCGAGGACTTGGCACGGCCGCTGCCCTGGCAGATCTCGCACGGGTTCTCCGCGATGAGACCGCGGCCCTTGCAGTCCGGGCACGGGTCGGTGAGGGAGAAACCGCCGCCGGAGCCCCGGGCGACCTGACCCGTGCCGACGCACGTCGGGCACACACGCGGTGTGCCGTTCGCGTCGCCGGTGCCGGAGCAGGCCTTGCAGGGCGCCTGTGAGGTCATCCGGAGCGGGACGGTCGCGCCGTCGACCGCCTCCGTGAAGCTCAGCGTGACCTCGGTGTCGATGTCCTGGCCGCGCCGGGGCTGAACCCGGGTGCCGGGGCCCGCGCCACCGCGGTTGAACAGACCGCCGAAGACGTCACCGATACCGCCGCCGAAGCCGCCGGCCCCGCCCTGCTGGCCGTGGGCGCCGCCTCCGAAGAGGTCGCCCAGGTCGAAGTTGAAGGAGCCGCCGCCCGCGCCGGGACCCGGACGGAAGCCGCCGTTGCCGAAGAGGGTGCGGGCCTCGTCGTACTCCTTGCGCTTCTTCGGGTCACCGAGGACGTCGTTCGCCTCGGAGATCTCCTTGAAGCGCTCCTCGGCCTTGGTGTTGCCCTTGTTGGCGTCCGGGTGGAACTCGCGGGCGAGCTTCCGGTACGCCTTCTTGATCTCGGCCTCGGTGGCGTCCTTGGGGACGCCGAGGACCTTGTAGAAGTCCTTCTCGATGAAGTCCTTGGTGCTCATCCTCGACGTCCCTCCTCCCTCATGCGTTCAACATCAGCCCTCGTCCGGGCCACCGCTCTCCTTGTCATCGGCGGAGGCGGCGGACTCCGCCTCGTCGGCCTTGAGCGGCTGCGCCCCGGGCTGGGGCTCGGCCACGGCCACCCGCGCGGGGCGGATGGTGCGCTCGCCGATCCGATACCCGGGCTGCAGAATCGCCACGCACATCGTCTCGGTGACGTCCGGCGCGTACGAGTGCATCAGGGCCTCGTGGATCATCGGGTCGAAGGGCTCGCCCTCCTTGCCGAACTGCTGAAGCCCCATCTTCGCCGCGACGACCTCCAGCGACTCGGCCACCGACTTGAAGCCGCCGACCAGTTCGCCGTGTTCCCGTGCGCGGCCGATGTCGTCGAGCACGGGCAAGAGCTCGGTCAGGAGGTTCGCGATGGCGATCTCCTTGACCGCGATCCGGTCGCGCTCGACCCGGCGGCGGTAGTTCTGGTACTCGGCCTGGAGCCGCTGGAGGTCCGCCGTGCGCTCGCCGAGCGCCATGCGTACCTGGTCCAGCTGGGCCGTCAGGCCAACCGTCTGGGCGTCGGCTGCTGCCGCGTCCCCGGCCGGGGCCGCCCCCTCCGATGCGGAGGGAGCGGCCTTCGGCTCGGCGTCTTCAGGGGTGGCGCCGGAGGGGACGTCAGGCTTCTCGTCGAAACCCGGGGTCTCCTCCGTCACGCGGCACCGTCCTTACGGTCCTCGTCGACGATCTCGGCGTCGACGACGTCGTCGTCAGCCCTGGCCTGCTCGGCACCCGGGGCCTCGGCACCCGCGGCACCCTGCGCGGCCTGGGCGTCGGCGTACATGGCCTGGCCCAGCTTCTGCGAGACGGCGGCGACCTTCTCGGTGGCCGTGCGGATCTCCGCTGTGTTGTCGCCCCCGGCGGACTCGCCCTTGAGCGCGGCCTTCAGCTCCTCGACGGACGCCTCGACCTCGGTCTTGACGTCGCCGGGGACCTTGTCCTCGTTGTCCTTGAGGAACTTCTCCGTCTGGTAGACGAGCTGCTCGCCCTGGTTGCGGGTCTCGGCGGACTCACGGCGGGCGTGGTCCTCCTCCGCGTACTTCTCGGCCTCCTGGCGCATCCGGTCGACCTCGTCCTTCGGCAGCGAGGAGCCGCCGGTGACGGTCATCTTCTGCTCCTTGCCGGTGCCGAGGTCCTTGGCCGTGACGTGCATGATGCCGTTGGCGTCGATGTCGAAGGCGACCTCGATCTGCGGCACGCCGCGCGGGGCCGGCGGCAGACCGGTCAGCTCGAACATCCCGAGCTTCTTGTTGTACGCCGCGATCTCGCGCTCGCCCTGGTAGACCTGGATCTGCACGGAGGGCTGGTTGTCCTCGGCGGTGGTGAAGATCTCGGACCGCTTGGTCGGGATCGTCGTGTTCCGCTCGATGAGCTTCGTCATGATGCCGCCCTTGGTCTCGATACCGAGGGACAGCGGGGTGACGTCGAGGAGCAGGACGTCCTTGACCTCACCCTTGAGGACACCGGCCTGCAGGGCGGCGCCGATGGCGACGACCTCGTCCGGGTTGACGCCCTTGTTGGCCTCCTGGCCGCCCGTCAGTTCCTTGACGAGCTCCGCGACGGCCGGCATACGGGTGGAGCCACCGACGAGAACGACGTGGTCGATCTCGGAGAGGTTGATGCCCGCGTCCTTGATGACGTTGTGGAACGGCGTCTTGCAGCGCTCCAGAAGGTCGGCGGTCAGCTGCTGGAACTGGGCGCGCGTGAGCTTCTCGTCCAGGTGCAGCGGGCCCTCGGCGGACGCGGTGATGTAGGGCAGGTTGATCGAGGTCTCGGTGGACGAGGACAGCTCGATCTTCGCCTTCTCGGCGGCCTCGCGCAGACGCTGGAGCGCCATCTTGTCCTTGGCGAGGTCCACGCCGTGACCGGAGCGGAACTGCTGCACCAGGTAGTCGACGACGCGCTGGTCCCAGTCGTCACCACCGAGGTGGTTGTCGCCGTTGGTGGCCTTCACCTCGACGACGCCGTCGCCGATCTCCAGCAGGGACACGTCGAAGGTGCCGCCGCCGAGGTCGAAGACGAGGATGGTCTGGTCGTCCTTGTCGAGACCGTAGGCCAGGGCGGCGGCCGTCGGCTCGTTGACGATGCGCAGGACGTTCAGGCCGGCGATCTCGCCGGCCTCCTTCGTCGCCTGGCGCTCGGAGTCGTTGAAGTACGCCGGGACGGTGATGACCGCGTCCGTGACCTTCTCGCCCAGGTAGGCCTCGGCGTCGCGCTTCAGCTTCTGCAGGATGAAGGCGCTCATCTGCTGCGGGTTGAAGTGCTTCCCGTCGAGCTCGATCTTCCAGTCCGTACCCATGTGACGCTTCACGGACCTGATCGTCCGGTCCACGTTCGTGACCGCCTGGCGCTTGGCGACCTCGCCGACGAGCACCTCACCGTTCTTGGCGAAGGCGACGACGGACGGCGTGGTCCTGGCGCCCTCGGCGTTGGTGATGACGGTGGGCTCGCCGCCCTCCAGAACGCTGACGACGGAGTTAGTCGTGCCCAGGTCGATGCCGACCGCACGTGCCATTTCGAATCCTCCAACAATGACTTGAGTGGAACGGACTCAAGTGTGCACGACAGTCGCCCCTCGGTCAACAGAGCTGAGTCGAGGGGGCTCAACTCTTATCTGTTCCTTACGCGCAGGCGACCGCTGACCTGCGGTTTCGCCGCGATCTGCACCGTGTAGGCAGGGTGCGGCCTCCCCGAATGGCCTACATGGCCCACCCCGTAAGCGGGGATGCGCAGGAGTGCCAGGACGACCACGACGGCACCGCCCGCCACCCACAGGGCCGCCGTCGCGCTCACCCACCCCAGGTGGATCAACAGGCCGACGAGCGCACCCGCGAAGCCGCCGATCCCGACGACAACCGTGCCGCCCTGCGGAGTGACACCGAGCCGCCGCAACCGGTGCACCAGATGGTCGGGGGCCCCGCGCAGCAGCGGACGCCCGGCCCGCCGCCGGGACACCAGCACCAGGACGGCGTCGGCCGTCGCCACGGCCGTCAGCGCGAACACCGCGCCCGCACTCGACCCGGCCTCCCGCCCAGCGTGCACGAACACCGCGGCGGAGGCCAGCACGAACCCGGCGAACAGCGCCCCGCAGCGCCCCGGCACGATCCGGGCCGGCGGCCAGCTGTGCATCAGGAACCCGGCCAGCGCGGCGGCCAGCACACTCAGCAGTGTCGCGAGCCCGTCCATGACCTCCGCCGCCGCGCACCCGCTCAGCGCGAAGGCGGTCACCACGGCGACCGTCCCCATCACCCCGTCGGCGTGATCGAGCGAAGTGAAGGCGTGCGCCACGAGGACGATCCATCCCACGGCCACCATCCCGACCGGCAGCCCGAGCGCGTCGTACGGCACGGTCCACGCGGCGACCCCGGCGACGACGACCGCCTGCACGAACAGCGGCACCCGCCGCAGATCGGCGATCAGCCCGAGGACGCCGACGCCGATCCCGGCGACGAGCAGCCGCCCGGCGGTGGACCCCAGCGGCGCCACACCCGTCCAGTCCCCGATCCCGGCGACGAACCCCGTCGCCCCGATCACCGCCACCCCGCCGAGCAGCGGCACCACCCGCGCCCGCCGGCGCTCGATCACGCCGAGGCGCAGGGCGAGTGTCCGCAGCAGGGCGGCGAGGACGGCGGCGAGGAGCAGGGCGGCCGTGGCGGCGGCGATTCCGTACAACACCTCGCCAATTTAGGCATTAATGTCGCAGATTAGCCGCAGATAACACGATCAGGTTTACGTGTCGACCTGATCGGGTTCGTAACGGAATGGGCACCCCACTCAGGTACCCCTCAGCGACACAGATCACCGCACGGCTGGCTACAGTGCGGCGCTAGAAGTAGGTACTCTCAGAGGACCAGATAAGTTACCGCTTAGTAATCAGCTGAAGTCCCAGCTCGAGTCCCCCCTCGCAGGCCCGAGGAGCCCCCGAATGCAACTCGCCGCGATCGTCGTGTCGCTGGTCCTGACCGTGGTCGGCGTCGCGCTGCTCGCACGCGCCATCGGCCAGTTCGTCCGGTATTTCAAACTCGGCCAGCCCGTGCCCGCCGGCAGCCGGACCGACAACCCCTACCAGCGCAGTGTGACGCTGGTCAGGGAGTTCCTCGGTCACACCCGTATGAACCGGTGGGGGATCGTGGGCTTCGCCCACTGGTTCGTGGCCATCGGCTTCCTGACGCTGATCCCGATCCTGGGCCAGGCCCTCGGCCAGCTCTTCCAGGCCGACTTCGTCCTCCCGATCATCGGCGGCTGGCTGCCCTGGGAGATGTACGTCGAGTTCATCACCGTGATGACCGGCATCGGCATCGCCGTGCTCATCGTGATCCGCCTGCTGAACCTGCCCTCGCGCCCCGGCCGCAAGTCCCGCTTCACGGGCTCCAAAGCCTGGCAGGCGTACTTCGTCGAGTACGTCATCCTCACCATCGGCATCGTGATCTACGTGCTGCGCGGCCTCGAGGGCGCGATCCATGACGTGGACCACTACGAGGCCGCGTTCTTCGCCTCGTACCCGCTGGTCGCCGCCTTCCGGACGCTGGACGTCTCCACGCTGCAGACGCTGGTCTACCTCTTCGCCGGCATCAAGGTCAGCGTCTCCTTCATCTGGATGATCGTCGTCTCGGTGAACGTCAACATGGGTGTCGCCTGGCACCGCTTCCTGGCGTTCCCGAACATCTGGTTCAAGCGCAACGCGGACGGCTCCACCGCCCTCGGCGGCCTGCAGCCGATGACCTCCGGCGGCAAGCCGATCGACTTCACCGACCCGGGCGAGGACGACGTCTTCGGCGTCTCCCAGGTCGAGCAGTTCTCCTGGAAAGGCCTGCTCGACTTCTCGACCTGCACCGAGTGCGGTCGCTGCCAGTCTCAGTGCCCGGCCTGGAACACCGGCAAGCCGCTCTCCCCGAAGCTGCTGATCATGTCGCTGCGGGACCACTCGCACGCCAAGGCGCCCTACCTGCTGGCGGGCGGCGGCAAGACGATGGAGGGCGAGGAGAAGGCGTCCACGGAGCAGCTCGCCGACGTGCCCGCCGCCGCCCTCGCGGAGGCCGAGCGGCCGCTGATCGGCACCCTCGAAGAGAACGGCGTCATCGACCCCGACGTCCTGTGGTCCTGCACCACCTGCGGCGCCTGCGTCGAGCAGTGCCCGGTCGACATCGAGCACATCGACCACATCGTCGACATGCGCCGCTACCAGGTGATGATCGAGAGCGCGTTCCCGTCCGAGGCGGGCACGATGCTCAAGAACCTGGAGAAGAAGGGCAACCCCTGGGGCCTGGCCAAGAAGCAGCGCCTGGAGTGGACGAAGGAAGTCGACTTCGAGATCCCGGTCGTCGGCAGGGACCTCGAGGACCTCAGCGAGGTCGACTACCTGTACTGGGTCGGGTGCGCGGGTGCGCTCGAGGACCGCGCCAAGAAGACCACCAAGGCCTTCGCGGAGCTGCTCCACATGGCGGGCGTCAAGTTCGCGATCATGGGCGGCGACGAGAAGTGCACCGGTGACTCCGCCCGCCGCCTCGGCAACGAGCCCCTGTTCCAGGAGCTCGGCATGGAGAACGTGGCCGCGCTGAACATGGCGTTCGGCGAGTCCCTCAACGAGGAGGGAGAGGTGGACGAGTCGACGAAGAAGCCGAAGTCCGCGAAGAAGATCGTCGCCACCTGCCCGCACTGCCTGAACACGCTCGGCAACGAGTACCCGCAGCTCGGCGGCGACTACGAGGTCATCCACCACACCCAGCTGCTCCAGCACCTGATCGACGAGGGCAAGCTGATCCCGGTCACCCCGGTGGAAGGCCTGATCACCTACCACGACCCGTGCTACCTCGGCCGCCACAACAAGATCTACACGCCCCCGCGCGAGATCATGTCCGCCGTCCCGGGCCTGCGCCAGCAGGAGATGCACCGCCACAAGGAGCGCGGCTTCTGCTGCGGCGCCGGTGGCGCGCGGATGTGGATGGAGGAGCGGATCGGCAAGCGCATCAACAACGAGCGTGTCGACGAGGCGCTGTCGCTGAACCCCGACATCGTCTCCACCGCCTGCCCGTTCTGCCTCGTCATGCTGACCGACTCGGTCAACGGCAAGAAGAACGACGGCCAGGCGAAGGAGTCCATCCAGGTCGTCGACGTCGCGCAGCTCCTGCTCGACTCGGTCCGCACGCCGGTCGACCCGGCGGGCGCGGCGGAGGCGGAGAGCACGCCGGAGCCTGAGCCGGTGAAGTAACAGCAGGTACGCGAACGCCGTCGGCCGGGGCTGGAATTCCAGCCCCGGCCGACGTGTGTCACGTGCTGGTCGGCACCACTTCTTGTGGCCCATCACCTTGGCGGTCCGGGTGACCGACCCCGCTCCTTCTCCCACCCTCCAATTGCCGGTCGGTCTTAACGCGCCGCCAAAACCGGAGCATCATGGCCGGGTTGTTGTCGGTGGGGCGGATGAGGTGAACGGTGCGCGGACGAAGAGCCGGGGTTCGGACCGGGATACGGGCGGGGTTGCGGACCGGAGCGATCGGCTGCGTCCTGCTGCTCGCGGGCTGCGCCGGCACCGAGAACGCCCGGTCCGCGAAGCACGAACCCTTGACCGTCGCGAAGGCCCCCACCCAACTCCCCGTCCCCCGAGGCAACGGCAGCGAGGTCGCCGACGACTACAACGGCGACGGCCACCGCGACCTCGTCCTGGGCGACCTGGTCAAGGGCCCGGACGACGCCCACGGCGACGACGCGGGCATCGGGGTCGTCTACGGCTCGGCGCGCGGCCTCGTGCCCGGCGCCCGCCAGTTGCTGACCCCCGCGCGCCAAGCCGCCCGCACGAAGGGCCAGTTGCCCGCCGTCTTCGACCCGGAGGCGAGCTGCGATCTGGACGGGGACGGCTTCACCGACCTCGTCGTGTCCACCGATCCACCTTACGACGGCCAGGGCATGCCGCCCGTCCCGCTCCAGCTGCTCTTCGGCTCCCCCGCGGGCCTCACCGGCAGGGCGGTCGCACTGAGCATCCCCGCGCAGGCACGTTTCGGCAACGACTGGCCCGACCAGCCGGTGTGCGGCGACTTCGACGGCGACGGCGCCGAGGACCTCGTCGTGCACGCGTCGGACGCCCGACTCAGCTATCTGCGCGGCCCGTTCACCAGGAAGGGCGCCCCCCGAGCCGCGGGTGCGCCGCTCACCTCACCGGGCAACGCGCCCACCGGCCCGGCGACCGACGTGAACCTCGACGGCTACGACGACCTCCTCGTCCGTACGGCGGAGGGCACCGGCGACGCGGACGGCGCGGGGTCCGCGCTCGTCCTCGGCGGCCCGGCCGGCCCCACCCGCACCGGCCCCACCCTGCCGACCGCCGTCGACGTCACCGTCGGCCGCTTCGGGAAGGGCCGCGCGCTCGACGCGGCGATCGGCTCACTTGACGGAACGTCTCTGCGCTACGACCTCCCGCAGGGCACCGCACGCGGCGGCGTCGCCACACCCGGGTCGGTGCTCGACACCGGGGACCTCGACGGGGACGGCCTGAGCGAACTGGTCGTCGGCGGTGCGGAGTTGCGGGTACTGCGGGGTCGTACGACCGGACTGTCCACGGCGGGCACGGTGACCGTGCCGCCACCGGGCCGGGGCACGGCCCGCGTACTCACCGTCGCCGACTTCACCGGGGACCGGCGGGCGGATCTGGTCGTACGCAGTCACGAGGGCGAGACGAAGGACACGGTCGCGGTGTACGCGGGCAGCGAGGCGGGGCTGGTCGCGACGGAGCCGGTGGTGAGCTTCTCGACTTCGGAATTCCTGGGGATGAGATCCTGACGCACCGAAGTACTTGATCCCGCGCTACTTGAGTGCCGGCCTTTCCGTATCGCACACCTCGAAAATTAACCGAACTCACGTACAACCCTCACGCCCCACCAAGGGTCTCCTGATAGTCGACCCACCCGCGCCCCTTGGGACAACTCCCGACACACGCGGCGGTCGCACCCCAATTGACTGTGGATGCCTGCGAGGCATCCCCGCATGCCGCAGGAGACCCCCGCATGCACAAGCACCACCCGCACGCTGTGCGACTCGCCCTCGCGACGGCCACCGCGGCCGCGCTGACGGGCGGTCTGCTCACGTTCTCGGCCGCGACGGCGACGGCCGCGGACTCCACGACGGTCCCGCAGGCCGACTTCAACGGCGACGGAGTCGGCGACGTGGCCTTCTCGGCCTCCGGCGCCTATGTCAGCGGGCAGAAGACCGCCGGTCAGCTCGTCGTGCTCTACGGGAACGCCACCGGCGTGTCCGCCGCCAAGCGCTCCACGCTCAGCCAGAACACCGCCGGTGTCCCCGGCACCGCCGAGGCCGGGGACGCCTTCGGCGCGGAAACGGCGTACGCCGACTTCAACGGCGACGGTTACGACGACCTCGCCGTGTCTTCCCCGCGCGAGAAGATCGGCACCGACACCGACGCCGGTGGCCTCGCCGTCCTCTGGGGCTCCCCGAGCGGCCTCACCGGCAAGGGGGTGGCCATCGCCGACCCGGCCTCCTCCTCGCACGACCTCTGGGGCAAGAACCTGGCCGCGGGCGACTTCGACGGCGACGGCAAGGCGGACCTGGCCGTCGGAAATACATCGAGCACGATCTACGTCTACAAGGGCGGCATCACCTCCAGCGGTACGGCCGGCCTCGCCCGTACCACGATCAAGCCCCCGATCCAGTCCGGCGGCGACGCCCGCGGCCCGATGAACCTCACCGCCGGTGACATCAACGGCGACGGCCGTACCGACCTGGTGGTCGACGGCTTCGAGACCAAGACCGACTACGGCTGGAACACGAACTACTACGTGCCCGGCACGGCGAACGGCCTGAGCGTCTCCGCCGCGAAGACCCTCAAGACCGGCATCATCACGGCCATCGGCGACATCAACAGCGACGGCTTCGGCGACATCGTCAGCGGCGCGCCCTGGGACAACACCAAGCTCAGCGACGGCACGACCCCTCCGGACTCCGCGTACGGCGGGAAGGTGAACATCACCTACGGCTCCGCGTCCGGCCCCGCCTCGACCGCCGGGATCAGCCAAAACACCGGTAGCGTGCCCGGCACCTCAGAGAAGAACGACAGCTTCGGCTACGAACTGGACCTCGGCGACATCAACGGCGACGGCTACCAGGACCTCGTCGTCAGCACCGCGTACGAGGACCTGAACGGCGTCGCGGACACCGGCATGGTCACCGTCCTGTACGGCTCCGCGAACGGCGTCAACACATCCTCCGGCACCCAGGCCTTCGCCCAGAACACCCCGGGCGTCCCCGGCAACGACGAGAAGTACGACCTCTTCGGTCTGGACACGAAGCTCGACGACGTCAACGGCGACGGCAAGGCCGACCTCCTCGTGGGCTCGAACGAGAACTCCGGCGACGGCACGGTCACCTACCTGCCCTCCAATGGCACGAAGATCACCACAACCGGCTCTCGCGCCATCTGGCCCGCCGACACGGGCGTCTCGACGACGGGTACGCCGTCCTTCGGCGCCAACTTCGCGGACTGAGACCACCTCTCGCACATTTTCCGTACACCTCGCCGGGCCCGTACCCACGGGCCCGGCGTCCCCTTGCCTGCCCCTTCGCCCTCGGAGCCCGCCTTGCGCAAGCGCACCCTCCTGCTGGCCGCGACCCTCACCACCGGCCTGCTCACCACCCTCACCCTGCCCGCCACCACGGCCGCCGCCGCGCCCTCCGGCCTGTCCGACGACTTCAACGGCGACGGCTACCGCGACCTCGCCGTCGGCGACGGTGGCGCCACGGTCGCCGGCAAGAAGCAGGCGGGCGCGATCGTCGTCATCTGGGGCACTGCGACCGGCCTCGCCCCGGCCAAGCGCACGGTCGTCTCGCAGAACACCCCGTACGTCGCGGGCGCAGCGGAGACGAACGACCACTTCGGCACGGACATCACCACGGTGGACCTCAACAAGGACGGCTACGGCGACATCATCGCCACGGCGCCCGGCGAGGACGCCGGCGCCTACAACGGCACGTTCACCGTCCTGTGGGGCTCCAAGTCCGGTCTGACCAGCGGCAGTTCGTACCGCAACCCCAAGCACAAGGACCGCGGCTTCGCCTCCGACATCGCCGTCGGCGACTTCAACGCCGACGGCAAGCAGGACGTTGTCGCCGTCGACGACACCAACATCTGGTACCTGCGCGGCCCGTTCACGAAGTCCGGCTCACGCGGCACGGCCACCGACTTCGACCCCGTCGACGGCGAGAACATCGACCCGGTCCTCGTGGTGTCCGGGAAGGTCACCAAGGACGGGACCGCCGACTTCGCGGTCCTCGGCCGCGACTGGGACACGGACAGCGACCGCGTCTGGTTCTACAAGGGCGGCTCCGGCGGCCCCAAGAAGACGAAGAAGGTGACCCTCCCCGCCTCCGCTGCTCTCACCGAAGCGAGCGCCACCATCGCCGACTTCGACAAGAACGGATACGGCGACCTGGTGGTCGGCAGCCGCCGCGCGGGCAAGGGCGGCGCGGTCCACGTCCTTCCCGGCACCTCCAACGGCCCCAGCGGCTCGGCGAAGAAGTTCACCCAGGCCACGTCCGGCGTCCCCGGCACCCCCGAGTCCGCCGACTACTTCGGCAGCGACGTCTCGGCCGCCGACACCAACGCCGACGGCTACCCCGACCTGGCCGTGGGCGTCTCGGGCGAAGTGATCGGCGACAACTGGTTCCGCATGGGCGGGGTCACCGTCCTGCGCGGCGGCACGTCCGGTCTCACCGGCAAGAACTCCCGCATGTACGACTACGCCACCGCCGGCGTCGAGGGCGAGCCCGGCGAAGAGAACGACGCCTGGTTCGGCGACTCGGTCCTGCTGCGCGACTACACGCGCGACGGCCGCGCCGAACTGGTTGCCGCCTCCTCCCAGAACGGCCGCCTCCACATCCTCCCCGGCAGCGCGTCGGGCCCGACGGGCACCGGCTCCAAGATGCTCACCCTGACGAGTCTTGGCCTGCAGTCCCTCACCAAGTTCTGGGCGGAGCTCGCGGACTGACCGTCCTCCCGGCCCCCTCCCCTCGATCCCCCTACTCCGGAGAATCAGGAAACAGGCAGATGAAGCACGCTCTGCGCACCTCCACGGCCCTCGCCGCCCTGTTCGCGGCGGGCCTCACCCCTCTCACCCTGTCCGCGCCCGCCGCCGCCGCGGCAGCCAAGTACGCCGACGACTTCAACGGCGACGGCTTCAGGGACTACGCCGTCTTCTCGTACGGGAACGACTTCCACAGCAAGGGCGGCGGCGTCCAGGTCACCTTCGGCACCGCCACCGGACCCGGCACGCAGACCCAGTTCATCGACCAGTCGAGCGCGGGCGTCCCGGGCTCCGACGAGACGGACGACCTCTTCGGCGAGGTCCGCACGGCCGCGGACTTCAACCAGGACGGCTACGGCGACCTCGCGGTGGCCGCGACCGGCGAGAACGTCGACGGCCACGCGGACCGAGGCACGGTCACCGTCCTGTGGGGCGGCAAGAAGGGCCTCTCCGGCGGCCTGGCCCTACCGAACAAGGGCCCCAAGACCTCGTACGCCCGCATGGGCTCCGACCTCGCCACCGGCGACTTCACCGGCGACGGCAAGCCGGACCTGGCCCTCGTCAACGCCGGCAAGACCTACGTCTACCGGGGCTCCATCTCCCGCTCCGGCGTCCACGGCTCGGTCACCACCCTCGACAAGGCCTCGTCCAGTTTCTACTCAACGGCCCTGGTCACGGGCCGGGTCAGCGGCGACAAGAAGACCGACCTGATCATCATCGGCGACGTCGTCACCGACTCCTACATCGCCTCGGACGCCTGGTTCGTCAAGGGCGGCAGCGCCAAGCTGTACCCGGGCAAGACCCTGCGCCTGGAGAGCAAGAACGGCAACGGCGGCGAGGCCGACCGGGGCGGCGACGGCGTCGTCGGCGACTTCAACAAGGACGGCTACGGCGACATCGCCATCGGCACGCCGCTGTACGACAAGTACAAGGGCCGCGTCACCGTCTGGTACGGCGGCTCCAGCGGCCCCGGCAAGAGCGCCCGCTTCACCCAGAACACCAGCGGCATCGCGGACACGGCGGAGACGTACGACTCCTTCGGCGACGACCTGGCCACCGGTGACGTCAACGGCGACGGCTATCGCGACCTCGCGATCGGCGCGTACGGCGAGACCATCGGCGGCAAGGAGTACGCGGGCGGTGTCCACGTCCTGTACGGCCGCGCGTCGGGCCTGTCCGCCACGGGTTCGCAGTGGTTCGCGCGCAACACGGCGGGCATCCCGGGTGCCGTGCAGGCCGACGACTACTTCGGCTCGACGGTCCGCCTCCGCGACACGAACCGCGACGGCAAGGCCGACCTGTACGTGGGGGCGTCGTACGGCTCGCTGCTGCTGCGCGGGTCCGCGAAGGGCGTGACGACGACGGGCGTGACGTCCGTGGACACCACGGCGGTCGACGGAATGCTTCAGTAGCGTTCGCCACGCAGGTGACGTACGAGGGCGGCGAGCCCGGTGGCGGTGGTGGTCATCACCGTCCCGGGCTCGTCGCATTCGCGCAGGAGTACGAGGCTCTGGCGGGGAGCGAGTTCGACACAGTCGGCGTCGTCGTCGTGGCCGGAGAACGAGGACTTCTGCCACAGGGGGCTCTGTGCCATGTCGGGGCCTTTCAGAGGTGCTGGGCCAAGCGGTGCATGAAGTCCCTCGACTCGACGATCCCCAGGGCCGACTTCTGCACCTCCAAAGCCCGCCGGTAGCGGTCCAACTGCGCTTCAACATCCAGGTAGTTGCCGCCGTGCGGGGTATCCATCAGTACCGTGTCCAACTACGGGACGGGGCCGCCCAGGATGGTCGGCGCATAGCCGACGCGAAAGTTGTCCACGTCGAACGGCACGACACGTACGGCGACTTGAGGACGCTCGGACTGCTCCACGATGTGAAGCAACTGCCTCTTGGCTTCACCTCTGCCGGCTTTCTTGATCCGTAGCGCCGCCTCGTGGATCACTGCCTCGTACACGAGGTCTTCCCGGTCGAGAATCTCCTGTCGCCGCCGACGGAACCGCACCCGAAACTCGCGCTGCCCTTCGGGCATCCCCCAGGTGCTCCTCGCCATAGGCCGCCCGCAAGTGTTCCTCGGTCTGCAACAACCCGGGAATGAACACCACCTCGTCCGGGCGTACGCCGACGACTGGGGCTGGTTCCAGGTGAACGGCGCGAACGCGGGCGCCGCGGGCAAGTACGTCTGGTGCGAACCGCCCGTAAGGGAGTCCTGGGATTCCCCGTAAGGGATGTCACAGCTCGGACCCAAACCCGGGTCCAAGACCCCAGGTCGGGCACGCTGTCGACCGATACCAGGTACGTTCGATGACGTGGCTGGATTCAGGATTGGACGCAGCCGGGACCACCGTGCCCCGCAAGCGCGACCGCAACAACACCAACCGTACGGACAGCAGGCCCCGCAGGGAGGCCAGCAGCCGTACGGCTATACGCCCGCGCCGCAGCAGCCCTACGGGGGACAGGCTTACGGCGGGCAGCACCAGGGGTGGACCCAGACCGGTGGCGCCGGCGGCCACGGCGAGCCGGAGTACTTCGGCGACGGGCACCCCCAACAGGGGCCCGACCCGTACGCGGCGAACAGCCCCGGTCACACCCAGGCGTTCTCGATCGGCGAGGAACCCTACGACCAGGGCGGGACCTACCACGCGGGCCAGGCCGCTGCCCCGCCGGTCGGCCCCCGGCTGCGCTGGAAGGACCTGCTGAAGGGCATCGTCACCAGCCCCAACCAGACCTTCCTCCAGATGCGGGACTACACGATGTGGGCCCCGGCCCTGATCGTGACGTTCCTCTACGGCCTGCTGGCCGTCTTCGGCTTCGACGGGGCGCGCGAGGACGCGATCAACGCGACCCTCTCGAACGCCATCCCGATCGTCCTGACGACGGCCGTGGCGATCGTCATCAGCACCTTCATCCTGGGCGTGGTCACCCACACCCTGGCCCGCCAGCTCGGCGGCGACGGCGCCTGGCAGCCCACGGTCGGCCTCTCCATGCTGATCATGTCCATCACGGACACCCCGCGCCTGATCGTCGCCATGTTCTTCGGCGGCGACGCCTCCTTCGTCCAGCTCCTCGGCTGGGCGACCTGGGTGGCGGCGGGCGCCCTGCTGACCCTCATGGTCAGCAAGTCCCACGACCTCCCGTGGCCGAAGGCACTGGGCGCGTCGGCGATCCAGCTGATCGCGATCCTGTCGATCATCAAGCTGGGCACGTTCTAGACGACGTACGAAGTACGAAGAAGGAGGGGCTCCCCGCGCCGCACGGCGCGGGGAGCCCCTCCTTTCTCAGTACGTGGCTATTGAACGTCCACGAAGTCGCCGGCCGCGCTGACCGCCGGGGTCGTCGTCGTGCCCGCGAAGCTGTAGCGGAAGTAGCCGTCGGTGGAGGCGGTGACGGTCGTCTTGAGGTTGCCCGTCGAGTTGGACTTGATCGTCTTCACCGTGGTGTAGGTGGTGCTGCCCTTCTTGCGGAACTGCAGCTTCACCGACTGGTTCGCGTAGCCGTGGTACTCGTTGTCCTCCCAGTTGGCCCGGGAGAGCTTGCCGGTGACCGTGATGGTCTTGCCCTTCTTCACCGGCTCCGGCGAGGCGTTGACCGTCAGCTTCGAGTAGCGCTGCACCTTGAACGTGGTGGCCGCGTCCCGGTGGATGTAGTTGTAGTCATTGGCGGAGACCAGCGTGGCGAGGTCCCAGGTGGCCGCCGCGCTGTTGTCGACGAAGCCGGTCGACGCCTGCGGGTCGAACGTCAGCGTGCCCGTGCAGGTCGACGTGGTGGCGCTCGCCTTGACGCACGTGATCTCGCCGTCGTCGTACCAGATCTGCGCGTAGTTCGGCTTCGGACCGAAGGCGCTGATGTACGTGGTCTCGGCGATGCCCGAATCGTCCGACGCGGTCACGGAGACCTTGGCGGACACCACATTGGTGGTACCCACCACGACCGGCTTGCCGCCGTTGACGACGACCTTGTCGATCGTGATGTTGCCCGAACCGCCGTCCTCCGCCTGGGCGGCGGTGGCACCGATTGCGCCGGCGACCAGCGCGACGCTGGTGCCGAGCAGGGCAAGGCGCGCGGTTGTACGCATGAATGTCCCCCCACGGGAGTCTCTGATTGATCAGAGGGAGCGTACGGCGTTGGCCAATGGTTCACCACGTTGTTGTTTCAACGCCTTCACCACCACACGGAGGCACTGGAGGCAGAACACTCCAGGGGAAGTCACCTGCCCCCGTGGATCCGATCCGACTCAGTCGCCGTAGAAGGCATCTTCCTGCTCGGACGCCTCCCAAGGGGCGTACTGCCGCAGCTCACCGCCTCGGATCATCCACAGGCGGAAGAACACCTCCTCCTGATCCATGATCAAGAGCTGTGCGGCATTCGGTTCCCGCCAAGGCGTCCCGGCGAACCGTCGCCTGAGTTCATCGAGGTCCGCATGGTTGAGAGCGCCGGCCCAGACCTCACATTCGGGGTTCTTCCCGCCACCCCATGCGCCATCCGGTCCCGTGATCAGGCGCAGAGAACCGACACCGAGAACGTCCGGTTGCTCACGCCGTGGGGCTTCATCGCGGAGCCAGTCGCTCAGAGCTTCAACGTTCTGCCCGTCTGCGGCGTCGGCAGAGACCATCACGTTGGCCACCCAGCTCACTGCCCCCGCCCCCTCTCAACTCAGAGCGCTTCTTTGTTCTCCTTGGGCGCCTCACCGGACTTGTGCACCGGAGGCAAGACACTCCACGGGAAGTTGATCCAGTCATCCGTCCGCTTCCACACGTACTCGCACTTCACGAGCGAGTGGGACTTCTCATAGATCACGGCGCTGCGGACCTCGGCGACGGTGTCGACGCAGAAGTCGTGCACCAGCTTGAGCGTCTTGCCGGTGTCGGCGACGTCGTCGGTGATCAGGACCTTCTTGTCGGAGAAGTCGATGGCGTTGGGGACGGGAGCGAGCATGACGGGCATTTCCAGGGTGGTGCCCACGCCCGTATAAAACTCGATGTTCACGAGATGGATGTTCTTGCAGTCGAGGGCGTATGCCAGCCCACCGGCGACGAACACGCCTCCGCGGGCGATGCTGAGCACGATGTCGGGCTCGTACCCGTCGTAGGCGATGGTCTGGGCGAGCTCGCGGACCGCGACCCCGAACCGCTCGTAGGTGAGGTTCTCTCGTACGTCGGACATGCTCACAGCCTCACACCTGGGTCCGATGGAAGTTGAGGAAGGACCGGGAGGCGGTCGGCCCCCGCTGGCCCTGGTAGCGGGACCCGTACCGGTCGCTGCCGTACGGGAACTCGGCCGGCGAGCTGAGCCGGAACATGCACAGCTGCCCGATCTTCATGCCCGGCCAGAGCTTGATGGGGAGCGTCGCGAGATTCGACAGCTCGAGGGTGACGTGCCCGGAGAACCCGGGGTCGATGAACCCTGCGGTGGAGTGGGTGACGAGCCCGAGCCGCCCGAGCGAACTCTTCCCTTCGAGCCGCGAGGCGAGATCGTCGGGAAGCGAGACGACCTCGTACGTACTGGCGAGAACGAACTCCCCGGGATGCAGGATGAACGGCTCATCGCCCTCGGGCTCGACGAGCCGAGTGAGATCCGCCTGCTCGATGGCGGGATCGATGTGCGGGTAGCGGTGATTCTCGAACACCCGGAAGTAGCGGTCGAGCCGCACGTCGATGCTCGAGGGCTGCACCATGGATTCGTCGTACGGATCGATACGCACCCGGCCTGCGGCGATCTCGGCCCGGATGTCCTTGTCTGAGAGAAGCACGCCCCGAGGATACGCGGGGACTGTCAGCAATTGAGACAGTCCCCGCGCCTCTCCACTCCCTATACGCCCTGCGGCACTGCCTACCGCTTCTCCAGCGTGACCGGAACGACGTTCCGGAGCCGCATACACCGCGGACACCGGATCAATCGACCAGGGCCGAGCCGCTCGGCCTGCTGCATCGGGAACGAAGCGGTGCTGAACACGTGCCCCTCGGCACAACGGACGACGGTGCGCTCCATCAAGTCCTCAGAGTCCCTTCCCCAAGAGCCGCGTCTGACTGACGACGAACGGCCACATTACGGGACGAAGGGAACGGCCCTCCAGGCGGCACTCCGGCCACGCGCAAACCCTCTTCTCCGCCCCACCGTACGCCCCAACTCCGGTCCCCCGCAGCCTCGTCCATCCCCCGGAACGCACACCGGCCCCGCGGCTTCAGCGCCGGGGGCCGGGCATGAGGTAGAGTGAGCGAGCATTCGACACCGGCCCTCGGGCGGCGTCTTACGCGGGTGTAGTTTAGTGGTAGAACATCAGCTTCCCAAGCTGAGAGTGCGAGTTCGATTCTCGTCACCCGCTCCATGATCAAGGCCCAGGTCAGAGACCTGGGCCTTCTTGCATTCCGCTGCAGCCACTGCTCGTGTGTCAGGCCGGCCCGCACCGCAGATCGGTGGATCACGAAGCTTTCACGTGGGATAGCACGGTCGGGACGGCGGTGTCGTGGTCCGGTGCCGAGGGCGACGAGTCCGCAGGGGTGAGGAGGGCGCGGGCCCGGCGTTCCAGGGGGTCGATGCGCGTGGCGACAGAGGTGATCGCACGTACGGCGATGCCGATGTCACGACCTGGGGCGCGGAGCAGCTGGGAATATCCCACGACCGTCCTCATCGAGGATCCGAACTCGGTGATGTGTGTGGTCCCCGACCGAGTCGACTCCACCATCTCGATGACCTGGTGGAGAAAACTCTCCATGTCCTCGTCGCGTTGGGCCGGCGATCGGTCTTCGATGATATCGAGCGACGCGTGGATACCGGCTTCGATATCCACCATGCGTTCGGCGAACGCCTCGCTGCTCGCCCGGAACGCGGCAGCCGGCTCCGCGACAGCCGTGGAAAACTTTCTGACGAGCGCGAGCCGGGCGCTCGCCGGCAGATTGGCCTCGTTGGCAGAGTTCATCTCGGGGGTGCACTCTTCCGCCACCTCACCGATTCGCAGTACCGCCTCACCCATGGCCTCAACGTCAGCGAGGGCTGATTCCATCTGTTCTTCGGCCTGTGCCAGCCGATCGACGATGCCGGGCACGTCGTTGTCCACGCCGTCCCCGTCGTCCCCGTCGTCGGCCGGAGCAGGACTGGAGGTGGTCGCATCGGCATAGGCCACAGTCCTGAACCCGTGGGTGACGCCTTCGTGGAGGACGCGGCTCAACTGGTCGCGTGCTTCGTGCAGGCTCGAGTCGGTCCGCCGGAAGCGAATGGTCCGCAACTGGGCGATGTCAAACGGCAGATCGCCGTTCTCGCCGATGAGGATCACCGGTTTGCCGCAACCGATGCGGAAGCCCAGTTCGTACATGACGTTGGGATTTCCGCCGCTGACGTCGGCGATCACAATGTCGTCCTCGTGAAGCCGCCGATGGATCTGGTCGGTGATCTCCCCGGTGTCCGCGATGGCGTCGGCACGCAGCGGGACCAACCCGTGGGCCTGGCAGGCGGCACGGATGACCTCGTCGTAGACGCGCAGCGCCCCCTCGTACAGACGGCGCTCCGGGCTTCCATACTCCGCGTGCTTGTCGCCGATGGGGCCGATCACGAAGCAGTTCCAGGTGGGCTGGGACGGATCGTCCGGGGCTGCATGGGTCGTTGTGCTCACTGCCTGTCCTCCTGTTCTTCGGCGTCATGCGTCAGGGTGGCGGACATCTCGGCACCGGCCTCGACGTCCGCCGCATAGACGGGAAGGTTCTCGATGCCCAGAGCGCGCATGAGCGACGCGGTCGGGATGCGGTACTGGTGGCCGATGCGAACCACCCGGCATGGGAAGCGCCCCAGGTGGACAAGCCGGTATGCGGTGGCGGGACAGACTGCGAAGGCACGGGCCGCGGTTCGCAGGTCGACGCTCAGCGGGAGGTCGAACGCCTCGGCGAAAGTGAGTGTTCGGCGGGTGCGGTTCATCGAAGGCTCCCGTAGGGGGCTAGGGACAGGGTGCCGATGCGGCGTCCCGGGCCGGGGCGTCGGGCACGGTGGACGACATGGCGCAGACCCATGCCCTCGGCGAGCGCGCCGAGGCGTTGCCCCTCGATGCGCTGTTTCGATGTGGTGAAGCGGATGGGTGCGGCAAGTCCGCCGGCCCGGTCGGGGGGCGTGATGTGCACGACCCAGGGGGACGGGTGACGATCCTCGTACGGCAGCGCGCGGGGCACCGCAGCTACGTTGGCGAGGTCCGGGACGAGGCGTTCCTGGACCGTGTTGCAGGCGAGGCGCCAGGCGCGACCGGAAGCCGCCCGCATCAGTCGTTCGGCCGCTCCGGGGGCCGGCGGATCGACTTCTCTGATGCCTTCCAGGACACCCTGTACGACCTCGGCTTCGAGATCGGCCCGGTCGGCCGGAAGGCGTGACGAGATCCGCCACACGGCCCGACGAAGTCTGGGGACTGTGCACCACACGAGAATCAGGACCGAGGCGCCGCCCGGGTCCGGATCCGTGACTGCCTCGGCCAGGACATCGCTCCAGATCGCCTGGACCGCCGGCTCATTGCGTGACGGGCTGTGCATCAACGCCCGTGCCTCCCGCAGCATCAGGTCCGTGGGTCCGGTGTCCGTGAGACCGCGAAAGCAGAGGCTGGTCGGCAGGGTTTCGACGTGCGCCTCGATGTTGTCGAACAGACTGGTGTACTTCAGCTGGGTCATGCGTTCCTCCTCGGGCGATCGGCGTCCGACGCGCTGGAGAAGCAGCGGCACGACGCATGCGGGGGCACGTTCTCGGAGGGGACGGGCATGCCCGCAAGGACTTCGGCCGCCGCGTGGATACGGTCGGCGAGCACAGCGAGCCGACTGGTCAGCCTCCGCAGTCGGCCGAGTGCCTGGTACCGGCCGGCCGCCGGGACGCCGGGCGCGACGCGGGACGGGACCTGGCTGCTCCCGGGAGAGGAGCCGTAGATGGTGATGTGGTGTGCCGACACCCCGTGGAGAGCGGTCCCGCACCCCACGTACTGTCCGGTGAGAGACGGGGGTGCGGCCGGGTCCTGGTCGGGTTCGGGCCGGTCCGACGCCGTACTCACGAGGAGTCCGGGCCTCGCTGCGGTGCGCCATGATGGTGGACGTCACGCAGGGTGCTGTCCATGATGGCGATGCCGGACTCCACGTGCTGGACACGGGCCTGAACCGGTCGCGGGCCGGCAGGGCCCACGCCCTCGGTCTCTCCTGTCGGCCTCTTCACAGGTGCTGTCGGGGCGACGGGTCGACGGAGCAGGCCGCCGGAGGGCGACGGTACATACATCCAGGCGCTCTGTGCGAAATCCTTCCCCGTGACTTCGGCCTGTACCTCGGTGAAGCGGGAGGGCGGCACAGCGCAGTAACCGCCGAGGACCACTGCGCGGTGGACAGCGTCGGAGACGATGACGACGAGGGGTGTGCCGTCCTCGCCCGCGTCGGCGAGCCACCTGCGCGCGGCCTCGCAGTCCAGGAGGCGGTGCGTCTCGCTGCGCGGAGCGGCGTTGCCGTCACCGGGCAGTCCCGGAGTTACGGGAACCGGCCCTACGTGGATGCTCATCCGAAGCCTGATGTGCGGGCTGGCTCCGGTGTTGTGCCGATGGAGAAGGGTGTCCAGCACATCCGCGAACGGGCTGATGACAAGCGGAAGCCACGACGGATCGAAACCGAAGGCGAGCCCGTCTCCAGTATCACTCTCGAATTCCCTCCGCATTTCACTCAGGCCGGCGTCTTCCAGGCCGCGGTGGATGATTTCGGTGATGAACCTGCTGAGCGGCGCGTGCTGAATCGATGGTAGGCGGGTCGAATCTTTTGCGTCCACTGCCAGAAGACCGAAGTAGGGCGGCAGCTGACAGCTATCGGTCCTGAATGACCGGGACTGTTCGGACATGCGAATCTCCCCCCAGAAGAATGCCGGGTACTGCGCTCGGGTTCAACGATCGGAAACCAGCGGCAATGCCGTGCGGAAGAATTTCCGCTCCGCACAGTGGCGTCGGTCACCTCCGACTCGGACGCTGTCGATGGATCCGCACCCTCACGCGTCGCTGCGCGCCAGCTCCTTCAGTACGACCTCGTCCGTGATGTGGACCACGGGCCAGCGCGTCGAGATCGCACCGCGACGCCCCAGTTCGGCAACCGCCCCGTACAGCGTCCGGGGCGTCACACCGAGGACATCGGCCAGCACCTTCTGGGGAATCCCGGCCACAAGGGGCACGCCGGCGGTTCGGACCAGGTCGAGCAGTAGCCGACTCAGCCCACTGGCCACGCCGAATCGCCGCAAGCCGGCTCGTACATTGGCCGTCTTGTGCAACTGCTGCGCGTCCAGCAACATCCCGACCAGGACGTCATTGCACCCAAGTCCGGCAAGAAACCGTTCGTGGCCGATGACTTGGACAACCGTGCGGCAGACGGCTGTCACATCCGCGTTTCGCAGCTCACCCGACAACGCCGAGGTCTCCCCCAGAAGCTGGCCTCTGCCGCGGAGTTCCAGGAAGGTACGCGTGCCGTCCGGGTGCGGGTCGGTCGCCAAGGCCCATCCCTCGACGACCCGTAGGACATTTCCCTTCGGGCTCCCTTTCAGGAGCATGGGCTGCCTCGACCGATAGCAAATAGTCTTCCCCTGGGAGAATATGCTCTCCCAGCGCAGATCAGTATCCACCGCATCCCCTCCACAATTTGGCGGTCTCGCCGGCACTGGCGCCTTTTCCTGACTGCCCCGAGAAATAGTGGATGCTCCCACATCTTTGATAACAGGGCGCGCGAGGAGCGAATATAGGCGCATCCGGACACTCATCGAAGATCATGCACTTCCGCACGCCAGTCAAAACGGCGGACTCCAACCTTGTGCGCGGCCCGACCGACTGCCGGATGGTGAACAGCCGAAGCAGCACAGGCATTCGACTGCGAAGAGCTTGCGCCGGTCCGCAGATCACAGAGCCCGCCGCAGGCTCTTCCTGGATAATCGACGTATGGCAACACAGCCCGGTCTCTCTGATCTTCGCCGTGCCAAGTTCGCTCGGCGTGCGCCTGCCGCACTCTCCGAGCTCGTCGGCCCTCAGCACGGCACAGTGACCCTGCCGCTGCATCTGGCGTGGTCGGGGCTGACCACGTTCGATCTCGATCAGCCGCGGCTGCGGATGAGCTACTACCGGATCGTCCTGGCTGAGGGGCTACGCGACGATCTGGTCCGGTATCTCCATCGCGACCTTCTGGTCAGCCTGTGGCCCACACTGCGCACACTGGTCAGCCGTGATGTCCGGGAGGTATGGGAGAGCTCCTTCGACGAGCTGACTCACGGAGCCCAGGCCGCCGCGTGAACCTCACGGATCTGCACCGTCGCTTGCTTGCGGATGTCCTCGACGTGGGCGGTGTCTACCCTCTGGCGCTTACCGGTGGCTATGCGGTCCAAGCACATGGGTTGGTCAACCGGCTCAGCCAGGATCTCGATGTCGCAACCGAGAACCCGGAGCGCATGGAGGATATTGCCACTGCCGTGCGCACCGGCCTGGAAGAGCGTGGATGGCGCGTGAGGGCACTGGAGACAGATCCGCTGTCGGCACGCCTCATCGTCACCGATCCCGCCAGCCGTGAGGAGTGCGAGGTCGACGTCCTCAAGGAGACACTTTGGCGGCCCCCTGTGCACACCGAGCACGGGCTGGTGCTGTCCCTCGAAGATGTCGTCGGCACCAAGGTTCGCGCACTGGCCGACCGGGGACTCGCCAGGGATCTGGTCGACGTACAGGCCGCGGCGGACCGCTGGAGCCACATTGAGCTGGAAAAGCTCGGACGTCGCCACGCCCGTGACTCCTTCGACCTGTGCGAGCTTCAAGCACGATTGGGCGGGGCCGACTGGATCGACGACACGGAGTTTGCCGCCTACGGGCTCGACGAGCCAGCGATCACTGAGCTGCGTCGGTGGGCACAATCGTGGGCCGACGACATCGGTGAACGACTCCAGGAGCTGGAGACTCCACCCGAAGACTGAAGACCTCAAAGGCGCCGCCGGCAATGAAGACGCGCTTGAGCCGATTTCGTGCCCATAGCGTGCCCTTCAGAACGGACAATCACGGTCAACAGCGGTTTCATCAGACCGCCATGTCTGCAGCAGTACAACGAATCAGCGCAGGTCGCAGGGTACGAGGCCGCCCAAGCGCCGTCGCTTCCCAAGCTGAGAGTGCGAGTTCGATTCTCGTCACCCGCTCCATGATGAAACCCCAGGTCAGTGGCCTGGGGTTTGTTTGTTGTCTAAGCCAATTTGGGGGTGGCGTGCCCTAAGTCGAGGCACGGCGGTCACTTATGCGGCGCCACCGAGCCCATCCGAACGACTTGACTCGCCAGCGTCTCAAATAACGAGACGCATTTCATGTGACCGGCGCCACTGTCACGCGGCAAGTCCGCGAAGTCGCTTACGCAAAGCAGTAGTTAACAGCGGCTGCGTGCAGAACACGACGCGCCATGCCCCGACCGGAGCCAAGCGGCCGTACTCACCTCACCGCGTAAGCCCCGAAGCCCGCTCAGAAGCCGCGTTGTCAGTGGTGCTCATTAGGCTCTCGATGTCACCCGACGACAGGAGGCCGCGCATGGCCGGGTTCAAGATCAAGGTGACCGCGGCGACCTCAAGCGCCTTCGGCCCGCCCTCGGTCACTTCCTGTTCGTCGCCGTCCCCGCCCCGCTGCCGCCACGCCTGCCAGGCCGCCTTGAGACCCAGGGCGAGTGGCAGCAGGCCGAGATAGGGGATGACGGCCTCGGGCAGGAAGGTCGCGCCGAAGGCGGTAGCCACCGCGACGGCCAGGATGGCGGCGAATCCGAGGTATTGCCCGAGCACGACGCGGCGAGCCGATCCGTGGTGTCCGGCGCCCTGGGCGAAGAACAGGGAAAGGATCAGGATGTCGTCGATGTTGGTGACGGCAAACAGGCCGACTGCTTGCCCGACGATGCCCAGGTTCACGGACGGGACGACCTCTCCTTCGGCGGCCCGGCGACACTGCCGGCCGCGCAGCACTCCAACGACGCCCGGGGCGTCGGCGGACGAGGTCGGCGATTTCGGGGACCAGGTGGCTGGCCCTCTGACGTTCCCCGCGCTATGCCGCGAACAGCGCGCCGATCTCGCGGGCTGCTTCGCGGGCGGGGCGGCCGACACCGATGAGAGTGGCGGAGGCGGGCCCGGTCCAGTCGCCGTAGCCCAGCAAGTGCAGACGCGGCTCGTCCACCGCGCGGGTGCCGGTGGTGGCGATGTGCCCGCGCCGTCCGCGGAGTTGGAGCGGGGCGAGGTGGGAGAGAGCGGGCCTGAAGCCGGTGCACCAGATGATCGCGTCGGCCTCGGCGCGGGTACCATCGGCCCATTCGACGCCTCCGGGCGCGAGACGGGTGAACATCGGGCTGGCTTTGAGCAGGCCGCGGTCGCGGGCCCGACGGACGGGCGGTACGGCGACGATGTCGCCGAGGGAGGCGACGCCGCCGATGTCGGTGCGTCCTGCGTCGAGGGCGCGGCGGCGGGCGGTGGCAGTGTCGAAGAGGGCGCGGCCGTCGATGTCGTCGGCCAGGTAGCGGGGCGGGCGCTGGGTGACCCAGGTCAGCTCGGTGTCGTCGGCGAGGTCGGCGGCGATCTGGGCGCCGGAGTTGCCGCCGCCGACCACGATCACCCGGCGGCCCGCGAAGTCCTGCGGGCTGTGGTACGCGACGGTGTGCAGCTGTCGGCCACCGAAGTTGCCACGGCCCGGCAGGGCAGGGAGGAAGGGGCGCCACCATGTGCCGGTCGCGCTGATCACGGCGCGGGCGCGCCAGGTCCCGGAGTCGGTCTCCACGCGCAGGAATTGACCGTCGCGGTGGACACCAAGGACGCGTACCGGCCGCTCGACGGGAAGCTCGTACCGCTTCTCGTAGTCGGCGAGGTACTCCACGACGTGCTGCGCGTCGGGGTACTCCTTCCCGGCCTGCGGTGGCATCAGGCGGCCGGGCAGCGAGGAGTAGGCAGCCGGTGAGAACAAGTGCAGGGAATCCCAGGTGTGCTGCCAGGCGCCGCCCGCTGTGGTCAGGGCGTCGAGGATGACGAAGTCCAGGCCCAGGCGGCGCAGGTGGTATCCGGCGGCGAGCCCGGACTGGCCGCCGCCGATCACCACCACCGGGGACGTCCGCGTCACTCGCCGGCTTCCCGCCCGGGCAGGAAGATGAGGGCCACCAGCGCCAGCCCGACGACGGCGCCGATCAGCTGCATGCCGATGAAGCCCGCGAGAGAGCCGGGCGCGATGCCAGCGAAGGTGTCGCTGAAGGTGCGGCCGATGGTCACCGCGGGGTTCGCGAAGGACGTCGACGAGGTGAACCAGTACGCGGCGCCGATGTAGGAGGCGACGGCCACGGGGGCGAAGCGCAGCTGGTCGGTGCGGGCCAGGCCGAAGATCAGCAGGATCAGGCCAGCGGTGGCGACGACCTCGCCGAGCAGCAGGTGCCCGGCGGACCGGTCGTGCGTGGACCACTCCACGAGCGGCTTGCCGAACATCGCGTCCGCCAGGATCGCGCCCGCGATCGCTCCCACAATCTGCGCGGGGACGTAGACAGCCGCCTCGCGGATCGTCACCCCCGCGCCGCCGCGCCTGCCCGTCCACCATTCGGCCAGCGTGACCACGGGGTTGAAGTGCGCGCCGGAGACCGGGCCGAGCAGGAGGATCAGGACGCCGAGGCCGAAGACGGTGGCCAGGGAGTTGGCCAGCAGCTGCACGCCGACGTCCCTGGTCAGCTCGGTGGCCTGGATGCCGGAGCCGATGACGACCGCGACGAGGGCTGCGGTGCCGACGAGTTCGGCGGCTGCCCGGGCGGTCAGTGGCCTGCGCGGCGGGGTGGCGCCCGGGGCGGGCTGCGGCTCGGTGGCAGGTATGGCCGACTCGGCGGCTGACTCGTGCGTGGCGGTCAACAGGACTCCTTGGTGCAGTCGCCGGACGGCGAGGGATCAGGGGCAGGACCGCTTGTTGCCGGCGGCGGTGCGTGCGGACTCGGCCAGGTCGGCGAACTGGCCGGCGAGCGATGCGATGACGTCCGCACGGAGCTTGTAGTAGGTGAACCGGCCGCACGGCTCCGTCTCCACGACCCCCGCCTCGCGCAGCACTCTCAGGTGGTTGGAGAGGTTGGTCTGCTTGGCACCGGTCTCCTCCACGAGGTGGGTGGTGCACAGCGTCTCTTGGGCGAGGAGGGTCACGATCTGGAGCCTGAGCGGGTCGGCCAGAACCCGGATCAGATCAGTGTCGACTGACGTCAGCATGCACTGATACTGTCACATCAGTGGTGGCTGACACCACTGGGTGCTGATGCGTGTGTGCCCTCTTCTGTCGCCGTGCAGGCGCGAGATCAAGAGAGACCTCTGATGTCCGACAAGCCCTCCGTGCTGTTCGTCTGTGTCCACAACGCCGGCCGCTCCCAGATGGCCGCCGCGTGGCTGACCCACCTGGCCGGGGACCGCGTCGAGGTCCGCTCCGCCGGCTCCAACCCGGGTGCCAACGTCAACCCGGCCGCCGTCGAGGCCATGGCCGAGGTCGGCATCGACATCTCCGCCGAGGTTCCCAAGATGCTCACGGTCGACGCGGTCAAGGAGTCGGACGTCTGCATCACCATGGGCTGCGGCGACACCTGCCCGGTCTTCCCCGGCAAGCGGTACTTGGACTGGCAGCTGGAGGACCCGGCGGGCCAGGGAGTCGAAGCGGTCCGTCCGATCCGTGACGAGATCAAGGTGCTGGTCGAGGGCCTGATCAAGGAGATCGCGCCGGAGCCCCAGGCATGAGCACGGGCACGAGTACGGACGTCCGCAACGTCATCGTCATCGGGTCCGGCCCCGCCGGATACACCGCAGCCCTCTACACCGCCCGCGCGTCCCTGAAGCCGCTGGTCTTCGAGGGGGCGGTCACGGCCGGCGGCGCACTGGTGCAGACGACCGAGGTGGAGAACTTCCCCGGTTTCCGCGAGGGCATCATGGGCCCGGAGCTGATGGAGAACATGCGGGCCCAGGCCGAGCGCTTCGGCGCCGAGCTCGTCCCCGACGACATCGTCGCCGTCGACCTCACCGGTGCGGTGAAGACCGTGACGGACAGCGCGGGTACGGTCCACCGGGCCAAGGCCGTGATCGTGGCGACCGGCTCGCAGCACCGCAAGCTCAATCTCCCGGGCGAGGACGCACTGTCCGGCCGGGGTGTGTCGTACTGCGCGACCTGCGACGGCTTCTTCTTCCGCGAGCACGACATCGTGGTCGTCGGCGGCGGCGACACCGCGATGGAGGAAGCCACCTTCCTCTCCCGCTTCGCCCGCTCCGTGACCATCGTCCACCGCCGCGACACCCTGCGCGCCTCGAAGACCATGCAGGACCGCGCCTTCGCCGACCCGAAGATCTCCTTCGCCTTCAACCGCGAGGTCGCCGAGATCCACGAGGACGGCGGCAAGCTCGCCGGGCTCACCCTGCGCGACACCGTCAACGGCGAGACCTCCCAGCTCGCGGCCACCGGGCTGTTCGTCGCCATCGGCCACGACCCGCGCACCGACCTGGTCACCGGTCAGCTGGACCTGGACGACGAGGGCTACCTCAAGGTCGCCTCCCCTTCCGCCCGTACGAACATCCCCGGCGTCTTCGGCGCCGGCGACGTGGTCGACCACACCTACCGTCAGGCGATCACCGCGGCCGGCTCCGGCTGCGCGGCGGCCCTGGACGCCGAGCGGTACCTCGCCGCCCTCAGCGACGCCGACGCCGCGGGCGAACCGGCCGTCGCCGCCGTCTGACCAACCTTCTGGAGCACCGTCATGGCTCTCAAGAACGTCACCGAGGACTCCTTCGAGCAGGACGTCCTGAACAGTGAAAAGCCGGTCCTGGTCGACTTCTGGGCCGCCTGGTGCGGCCCCTGCCGCCAGATCGCCCCCTCGCTGGAGGCGATCGCCGCCGAGCACGGCGACAAGATCGAGATCGTCAAGCTCAACATCGACGAGAACCCGGCCATCGCCGCCCGCTACGGCGTGATGTCCATCCCGACGATGAACCTCTACAAGGGCGGCGAGGTCGTGCAGACCATCGTCGGCGCCAAGCCGAAGGCCGCCCTGGAACGGGACCTCGCCGACCGCCTCGTCTGACACGCGACGCTCGGCGGGGCGCCCGTAGCGCCTCGCCGAGACCCTTTCTCGGACTTCCGACGGAGGTACCCGGTGGCCAGCAGGCGCATCGTCGCCGTCGGCGGCAGCGACGCCGGCATCAGCGCGGCCCTGCGCGCCTGCGAGCTGGATCCCGACGGTGAGGTCACCGTGGTGGTGGCCGACGCCTACCCGAACTTCTCCATCTGCGGCATCCCGTACTACGTCTCCGGCGAGGTCTGCCGCTGGAGCGACCTGGCCCACCGCACCCTCGCGGACCTGACGGCCACCGGCATGCAGGTGCGCACCGACACCCTCGCCCCGGCATCGACGTGCTCGGCAAGCGGCTTTCGGTGCGTGATGCCGACGGCCGCACCGAGCAACTGCCGTACGACGCACTGATCGTCGGCACCGGCGCGGTCAGTGCCCGCCCGCCCATCGATGGGCTGACCGGGCCCGATGCACTCGGCCCGACGGACGGTGTCCACCTGCTGCACAGCATGGGCGACACCTTCCAGGTCATGCAGACCCTCGCCGCCCGCCGCCCCAAGTCGACCATCGTGATCGGCGCGGGCTACATCGGCCTGGAGATGGCCGAGGCCCTCACCACCCGCGGTCTGACCGTCACCCAGATCGAAGCCCTCCCCGAAGTCCTGCCCACCGTCGATGCGGAACTCGGCGCCCTGGTTCACGCCGAACTCGACCACCACGGCGTCGAAGTCCTCACCGGCACCCAGGTCACCGCGATCACCCGCGACCCCTCCGGCAATCTGCTCCAGGTCCGGGCCACCGGCCCCGCCGGAAAGACCTTCATCCGAGGCGCGGACCTCGTTCTGGTCGTAGTCGGCGTGCGCCCCGAAACCGCCCTCGCCGCCACCGCGGGAGCGAAGCTCGGCGTCATGGGCGCGATCGAGGTGGACGAGTACATGCGCACCTCGCTGCCCGGCGTGTACGCGGCCGGGGACTGCGCCGTCCCCGCATTACCTCAATAAAAATTGAGTCAATGAACGTTGAGTGGTCTGCATCGGTGATGGCGCGAGCGAAACGGCACGCGGCGCTGGGGGATCCCGCGCGCTTGGCGATCGTTGACCGGCTACTGCTGGGTGATGCGTCGCCCGGCGAGCTCGGTCAGGAACTGGGCCTGCCCAGCAACCTCCTCGCTCACCACCTCAAACTGCTCGACCAGGTCGGCCTGATCGAGCGGTCCCGCTCCGAAGGAGACGGGCGGCGCACCTACCTGCACCTACGCACACAAGCCCTAGCCGACACCATGCCGACCCCGCCGCGGACGGCGCTTCGCGTGGTCTTCGTCTGCACCCACAACTCCGCCCGCTCCCACCTCGCCGCGGCCCTCTGGAAGCGCCAAAGCGCCGTGCCGGCCGCCTCAGCCGGAACCAAGCCCGCCCAGCGCGTCCACCCGCGCGCCCTCGCGACCGCCCGCGCCCACGGCCTCTCCCTGACCCCAGCCCGCACCGCCCACATCGACGACACCCTGCGCCCGGACGACCTGGTGGTCGCCGTCTGCGACAACGCCCACGAACAGCTCGGCACCCAGGTTCCCGACCGCCTGCACTGGTCGGTCCCCGACCCCACCCGCACCGGCACCGACGACGCCTTCGCCGACGCCCTGAGTGATCTCCCCGACCGGGTCGACCGGCTGGCACCCGCCGTCCACCCTCCAGGAGGCAGCGATGACTGAGACCACGCCCGTCCCGCACCGCAACCTGAGCATCGACCAGCAACTCGCCCTGCGCACCGCCGCCACCCACCTGCAGCGCCAGTTCGACGGCACCTTCGGCGAGGAGACCATCGAACGGTTCCTGACCTCCAGCTACGACCAGTTCGCCGGCCGCAGCACCATCCCGAACTTCCTCCCGCTGCTGGCCGAACGGTTCGCTCGCCAGCGGCTGCACGCCCTGGCCAAGGTCGAGGGCCTCGTCACCGACGGCAAGCCCGTCGTGCTCTTCCTCTGCGTCCACAACGCCGGACGCAGCCAGATGGCCATGGGCTTCTTCCAGCACCTGGCCGGCGAGGGCGCCGTCGCCTGGTCGGGCGGCTCCGAACCCGGTAACGAGATCAACCCATCAGCCATCGCCGCGATGAGCGAACGCGGCATCGACATCTCCCGCGAATTCGCCAAGCCCTGGACCGACGAGATCGTCCGCGCCGCCGACGTCGTCGTCACCATGGGCTTGCGGCGACGCCTGCCCCGTCTTCCCCGGCAAGCGCTACCTCGACTGGACCCTCGACGACCCCGCCGGCCAAAGCGTCGAGGACGTCCGGCCCATCCGCGACGAAATCGAGCGCCGGGTCCGCGGGCTCCTCGATGAACTCGGCGTACCGGCACAGTACTGACGGCGCTCGCGCGGGCGGACCCTGAAGCGCCCCCCGTATGGCCACGAATGGCCATACGGGGGGCGCTTTGTCATTTCAGGCTGCCTTCTGCCGCGCGACTTCACGCGCTCGCTCGGCGAGGGTACGCACGACCGGCAGCGACGTGTACGGCTTGAGGCCGGTGCGCAAGCTCCGCAGATGCTTGTCCCCTCGCGCAGAGCTGATCATCTGATGTTCGTCGAGGAACTTGTTCCAGGTGTCACAGGCTGCCTCGACGTGCCGCACGGTCATCTGTCGCTGAGCGATCACCCCGAGGCAGTGCACGCGCCCCTGACGTTCTTGGAGGCTGCGGGCAGCGTTGGAGCGGCGCAGGGCCTTGATGCTGCCCGGCCCATCCTTGAGGGACCACCTGACGTGTGCCTCGTGGAAGTGGTAGGCAGCCTCGTCGTAACCGCCCACGGCATCCTTCCTGTTGTCGGCCTGGGCTAGCGCGGTCTCAGTCTCACGTAGTCGAGTGAGGGCGGTGTTTCGGTCGCCGGTCATCGCGGCCGCTGCGGCCTGCTGCCCGCGCAGGAACGCCACCAGGCGCGGCCCGGATGCCGGGGCAGCCTCCGCTGCGGAATCCGCCAGCGTCAGCGCAGTTTCGCCGTAGCCGAGGTGCGATGCCTGTAGCGACATGCCGCGCAGGGTCCGGCAATAGGTGATGTGGTCTCCACCCTCCGCCGCGAGATCGAGGGCAGACCGGTAGTACTTCTGCCCGAGCCCCTGCTTTGTCTCGTACATCGCCATCCACCCAGTGAGGCACGGTCACCGCCTCCTCCTCGTACAGGCGGTGTCCGCCGGTGCTGCGCTCGGGCTCGGCGAGCAGGCCGCGCTGCTCGTAGTAGCGCAGGGTCTGGATGTTCACCCCGGCAGCTTCAGCCACCTGACCGCTGCGCAGGCCGGCGCTCACCGCTGCTCCGTGAGCCCGGCCGGCCGGGTGGCCCGCTCGGCCAGCGCCCGCAGGACCGGCTCATGCACCGCATCCACCGCGACGTCCAGGCGGACTGCCCCGCCATCGGCGGTGAAGGTGAAGGTGAAGGTGAAGAACGAGCAGCAGCCACTCTCCCGCTCGGCCAGGTCACGTGTGCGGTCCGCTACCTGCGCGGAGCCGGAAAATTCCAGCCGGAGACGCTGTGCACCGGGGCGCGACAACGAGGTCAGGTGCTCGGTGAACAGTGCGTCCCACTCGGCGATCCGCAGTGGCCGCTCCTCGGTGGGCAGTGTGCATGACTGGGGTACCCAGTCCAGTTCGGTCATCGCGCTCACTCCCGTCGTCATCCCCTCGACCGGGGCACACCACCGACGGTAAACCTGTACCTGGGTACCGATTGCAAGCCCGGCCGACCGCCGGAGGGCAGGGACCTCCCCGTGAAAGGATCAGCCGGGACAGACCGCCCGCGGGCGGGAGACGCACCGGCGCCCCGGAGACCCGATGCACCAGCACCACGGCGATCTCGCCGCCACACAGCAGGAGCACTGGCAGCAGACCTACGCCGCTCACCCCGGGATGTACGGTGCGGCGCCCTCCAGCCCCGCGGCATACGCCGCCACCGCCTTCCGCACGGCCGGGGCCGAGGTCGTGCTGGAGCTGGGCGCCGGGCACGGCCGTGACGCCCTGCACTTCGCCCGCGAGGGCTTCCGCGTCCATGCCACCGACTTCAGCCCGGTCGGCCTGCGCCAGCTCGTCGAAGCCGCCCGCGCCGAGCAACTCGCCGAGCGGATCAGCACCACGGTGCACGACGTCCGCACCCCACTGCCGCTACCCGACGCCTCCGTCGACGCGGTCTTCGCACACATGCTGCTGTGCATGGCACTGTCCACCAACGACATCCATGCTCTGGTCGACGAGGTCCGACGGGTACTACGACCCGGCGGGGTGTTCGTCTACACCGTGCGGCAAACCGGCGACGCCCACTACGGGGCCGGCGTCGCACACGGCGACGACATCTACGAACACGGCGGCTTTGCCGTCCACTTCTTCCCCCGACGCCTGGTCGACGAACTCGCCGCAGGGTGGGACCTGACCGAAGTGTTCACGTTCGAAGAAGGTGAACTGCCGCGCCGCCTGTGGCGCGTGACGCAGATCGCCAACTGAACGGAGCGCCAAGGCAAGGTCAGGTGGACCCGCCCCGTCCGGCCTGCCCGACCCGAAGCGCACGGGTGGTCAGACAGCGGCCGGCGCCATGGTGAGCAGCTTCCCCATCGCCGCCAGCACGGACGGCTCGACCCGGTAGTAGACCCAGGTGCCGCGCCGCTCAGAGGTGAGCAGTCCGGCCTCCTTGAGCTTCTTCAGGTGATGGGAGACCGTCGGCTGGGAGACCCCGACGTCGGAGATGTCGCACACGCACGCCTCGCCGCCCTCGTGCGAGGCGACCGCGGAGAACAGCCGCAGCCGTACCGGGTCACCCAGCGCCTTGAACATGCGCGCGGCCGTCTCGGCCTCCTCCGCGGTAAACGGGCGCTCGGTCAGCGGCGGGCAGCACGGCGCCACGGCCTCAGACGCCTCGGGTTCCAGCAGCGGCAGCACCCTCATGTTCGACATACATCTATTTTGACATACGTCGAACCAGTTGGCCAAGGGATGAACGGCTCGGTCGCGAGCAGGGGGCGCCACCAGGCTTCGCGCGACGCGGACGACACCCCGCCCGGTGGCCCGTCGTCGATCACAGCGGCATTGATCTACTCCTACCGATCCACTGATTCGGCGAATGTCTATGTTGACGCTTGTCGATACAGGTGCCATCCTGGATCTCGCAAGACATCGACAGACATCGAAACAAAGGGGCCCCCGTGAACGCGCCCACCACCGACCAGCTGCCCGTCGTGGTCATCGGAGCCGGCCCCATCGGCCTGGCCGCAGCCGCCCACCTCGTCGAGCGCGGCCTCGAACCGATGATCCTGGAGGCCGGCGCCTCCGCCGGCACCGCCGTACGCGACTGGGCGCACGTCCGCCTGTTCTCCCCCTGGGCCGAGGTCACCGACCCCGCCGCCGAGAAGCTCCTCGCCCCCACCAGCTGGGTCCGCCCCGACGGCACCATCTACCCGACCGGCGGCGACTGGGCCGAGCACTACCTCCAGCCGCTCGCCGACGTCCTCGGCGACAAGGTCCACTACGACGTCACCGTGACCGGTGTGGCCCGCGCGGGACGGGACCGCATCGTCGACGCCGACCGCGACGAGCAGCCCTTCACCCTGCACGTCCAGACGGCAGACGGCCACGAGGAGCGGATCACCGCCCGCGCAGTCATCGACGCCTCCGGCACCTGGAGCACCTCCAGCCCGATGGGCGCCGACGGCCTGCCCGCCCTCGGCGAGAAGAAGGCCACCGACCGCATCTCCTACCGCGTCCCCGACCTGAATGACCCGGCCGTCCGGGCCCGGTACGCGAGCAAGCGCACCGCCGTCATCGGCTCCGGCGCCTCCGCCTTCACGGCGCTCGCCTACCTCGCCGATCTGGCCAAGGACGAGCCGGGCACCCACGCGGCGTGGATCCTGCGCCGGGGCATCGGCACCAACACCTTCGGCGGCGGCGAGGCCGACCAGCTCCCCGCCCGCGGCGCCCTCGGCCTGCGTGCCAAGGAAGCCGTCGAGGCCGGCCACGCCAGCGCGGTCACCGGCTTCCGCACCCAGGCGGTGGACCGCGACGGCGATCAGCTCGTCCTCGTCGCCGAGGACGGCCGCCGCCTGGAACCGGTCGACGAGATCATCGTGCTCACCGGCTTCCGCCCCGACCTGTCCTTCCTCTCCGAGGTCCGCCTCGGCTTGGACGAACGCCTCCAGGCCCCGACTGCCCTGGCTCCGCTGATCGACCCGAACGTGCACTCCTGCGGCACGGTCTACCCGCACGGCGTGAACGAGCTCTCCCACCCCGAACAGGGCGTCTACCTGGTCGGCATGAAGTCCTACGGCCGCGCGCCCACGTTCCTGGCCATGACCGGCTACGAGCAGGTCCGCTCCATCACCGCCGCCCTCGCCGGCGACAAGGAAGCCGCCGAGCGCGTCGAACTCACCCTGCCGGAGACCGGCGTATGCGGCGGCGCGGGCCTGTACGACGACCCCGACGCCGCCCAGAGCAACGAAGGCGGAGGCTGCTGCGCGGCCCCGGCCACCCTGCAGATCGGCATCGGCGCCCCGACCACGACAACCGGCGGCTGCTGAACCCGCATCCTCACCAAGGAGGTTCGCCATGTCCCGCGTACAACTCGCCCTCCGCGTCCCGGATCTCGACGCCTCGGTCGCCTTCTACAGCAGGCTGTTCGGCACCGAGCCCGCCAAACTCCGCGACGGCTACGCCAACTTCGCCATCACGGAGCCCCCGCTCAAGCTCGTCCTGATCGAAGGCACCGCGGACGAGGCGACCCGCCTGGACCACCTCGGCGTCGAGGTCGAAACGACCGACGCCGTCCACGCGGCCACCACCCGCTTGAGCGAGGCGGGCCTGGCCACGGCCGAGGAGAACGACACCACCTGCTGCTATGCCCTCCAGGACAAGGTCTGGGTCCACGGCCCCGGCCAGGAGCCCTGGGAGGTCTACGTCGTCAAGGCCGACGCAGACACCCTCGCCAAGCAGCAGGACAGCACCTGCTGCGCCACCCCGGCCGATGCCACCGTCAAGGAACCGGCCGTCGCGGGCGGCTGCTGCTGACCCCCGCCGATGACCAACCTCCACGCCCGCGGGGCCGTGACCGGAACGGAGGACCGGTCACGGCCCCGCGCCGCCCTGCCCGCCCTCTGCGCCACCCAGATCACCAGCCGGGGAATCGTCTACTACGCCTTCCCGGTCCTGAACCCACAGATCACAGCCGACACCGGCTGGTCGGCAACCGCAACCACGGCCGCCTGCTCCGGCGCCCTGCTGGTCTCCGCTGTCGCCGGCATCCCCGTCGGCCGCATCCTCGACCACCGCGGCCCGCGCGCCGTGACGACCAGTGGCTCCATCCTCGGAGTCGTCGCTGTGCCGGCCATCGCCTACGCACCCAACTTCCCTGTGTTGCCAGCAAGTTGGCTGCTGGCCGGGGTCACCATGGCCCGCACCTTCTACCAGCCCGCCTTCGCCGCCCTCACTCACTGGTGGGTGCGCGCCCTGACGACCGTCCCGCTCGCCGGGGATCTGGCCTCCACAGCCTTCGCGCCCCTGACCGCCGCGCTCGCCGAGCACCCGCAGCGGACGTGTCCTCGACCTGATCCAGCCGGTCCGTCCACCAGTGCAGCAACGCCTCGTCCGCGGCGAACAACGCATCGAACGAGAAGTCATCGCGGTCGTAGTGAAACTCCAGCTGCCAGAAGTCCGTCATCCGCTCCACCACAGGCGACGAGTACCATCCACCAGCGCTGATGGCTCCAGCGGCACCACAGACCGGTACCCGCCGACGAACGCCGACACCCTGGCAGGGTCGAGTACCCCGTCCACGCCCGCGCACCACGGGCAGTTCGTCGCAGATCAGAACTCGGATCGTCACCCGCCCACGTTAAAGGGGCCCAGCGGCCCACGGGACCGCGTCAGAGGACAGGAGTCCGCGTGAGGCGCTCGGCCAGCGTGGCTGCGAATTCCTCGGCGCGGGAGAGCTGAGTACGCAGGTCCTCGACCCGCTGCTGTGCGGCCTGCTCGAAGCCTCGGATCCGCTCCAGCAGTTCCTCGCGCTCGTCGGGCGGCAGCTCCTGGCCCGAGTCGAGGCGGTCGGTGGCCTCCAGCAGGGCACGCATCTCGTCGAGGGTGAAGCCGAGGGGCTTCATGCGACGAATGACCATCAGGCGGGCGACGTCGGACTCGGTGTAGAGGCGGAAGCCACCCTGGGAACGGGCGGAGGGGATGACGAGGCCGGTCTCCTCGTAGTGCCGGATGGTGCGCAGCGACAGCTCGGTCCGTGCGGCGACCTCGCCGATCTGCATGTGCTCGCTGCTCACGCGGGGTGCCTTCCTCGTCTCTCGCTACGGCCGCGTACGGCCGCCGCCGATCTCTACTCTAACGTTAGGGTAGAGTTTCCTCGGTGTCGGGTCGGCTGCCTGCCGTGCCCGTTCCATGGTGCGGGATGCCCTCCCGTGACCGTCAGCCGTGTCGGGGCCGACGACGCCCCCGGCGAAGACCGTAGTCCGCGAAGCAGGAGAGAGCGTGCGCATGTCCATGATGCCTGGCGCCGCTGCCTGCCCGCCGTGACCCTTCGCCCCCGAGCAGCGCCCGATTCCCTCGCGGGTCGCTTCGCTGCCGCCCTCTGACTTCAGTCCGCCGTTCGCGGACTTCGTGGTCGGCCGCCTTGGCCTTCCACGCCTTCCTGCGCGCCCGCTGTGATGCCGGGTGTGCCCGAGCACGACAGGTTCCTCTCCTCTTGTCTTCCTCCGCACCGTCCCCAGCAGCCTGGCTGCGCGGCTCCCGGCGTCCCACCTGGCTGTCCGACCCGAAGGTGCTGCGCACCGAGGTACTGGCCGGACTCGTGGTCGCTCTGGCACTGATCCCGGAGGCGATCTCGTTCTCGATCATCGCCGGGGTGGCCCCGGCCATCGGCCTGTTCGCCTCGTTCACCATGGCCGTGACCATCGCGGTGGTCGGCGGCCGCCCGGCCATGATCTCCGCGGCCACCGGTGCCGTCGCCCTGGTCATCGCCCCGCTGAACCGCGAGCACGGCTTCGGCTACCTCGTCGCCGCCGTCATCCTGGCCGGCGTCTTCCAGATCGTCCTCGGCGCCCTCGGAGTGGCCAGGCTGATGCGATTCGTGCCCCGCAGCGTGATGGTCGGCTTCGTCAACTCCCTCGCCACCCTCATCTTCATGGCGCAGGTGCCGGAGATGACGGACGTGCCCTGGCCGGTCTATCCGCTGATCGCCGCCGGGCTGGCACTGATGGTGTTCTTCCCGAAGGTCACCACCGTGGTCCCGGCGCCGCTGGTGTCCATCGTCATCCTCACCGTCATCACTCTCGCGGCCGGGATCGCGGTGCCGACGGTGGGCGACAAGGGGGAGCTTCCGTCCTCCCTGCCGGTGCCGGGTCTGCCGGACGTGCCGTTCACCGTGGACACGCTGACAACCGTCGCGCCGTACGCGCTCGCCATGGCCCTGGTCGGCCTGATGGAGTCGCTGATGACAGCCAAGCTGGTCGACGACATCACCGACACCCACTCCTCCAAGACCCGTGAGTCCGTCGGCCAGGGCGTCGCCAACATCGTGACCGGCTTCTTCGGCGGCATGGGCGGCTGCGCCATGATCGGCCAGACGATGATCAACGTACGGGTCTCCGGCGCCCGTACCCGCCTGTCGACGTTCCTGGCGGGCGCGTTCCTGATGGTGCTCTGCATCGTCTTCGGGCCGGTCGTCTCCGACATCCCCATGGCCGCGCTCGTCGCCGTGATGGTCATGGTGTCCGTTGCCACCTTCGACTGGCACTCCATCGCCCCGAAGACGCTCAAGCGGATGCCGGCCGGGGAGATCACCGTCATGGTCGTCACCGTCGCGTGCGTGGTCGCCACCCACAACCTCGCGATCGGCGTCGTCGTCGGCTCGATCACCGCCATGGTCATCTTCGCCAAGCGCGTCGCCTACCTCGCCGAGGTCACCGCCGTCACCGACCCCGACCACGCCACCGTCGTCTACCGAGTCACCGGCGAACTGTTCTTCGCCTCCTCCAACGACCTCGTCGGCCAGTTCGACTACGCCACCGACCCCAACCATGTCGTCATCGACCTGACCGCCGCCCACATCTGGGACGCCTCCTCCGTCGCCGCCCTGGACGCCATCGAGACCAAGTACGCCCAGCGCGGCAAAAGCGTCGAGATCGTCGGTCTGAACGAACCCAGTGCCCGGATCCACAAGACACTCAGCGGCGAGCTCACCGGCGGCCACTGACTGACTGACGCGCGTATCGAGGGCCGCGGAGAGATCACTCCCCGCGGCCCTCACGCCTTCCCACACCAGCGCCCAGGCCCGGCTCCCTCCGGCCCAGTCCCGCTTGCCACCGCCGGAACAAGCCGTCCGGCTGGGCGGTGAGTTCGGGGTCTGTCATCGCCGGCATCGCGCATGAGGTCCACAGGATGTGGAACGTCCATGCCCGCGATCAGGCTCGGCGCGATGAGAATTCCACCGAAGCACAGGGCGACGCCGGCCATCAGAGCACGCGGACCAAAGCGGTCCATGAGCATGCCGAAGAATGGCATGACGAAGGCGCCCCAGAGAGACCCGATGAGGTACGCGGTGGAGACGGCCGAGCGGCTCACAGCGAGGTCCTGGATGAGCGGGTCGACCCCTGTCGTTACCTGGATCGCCACTGCCATCAACCCGCACGCGCCGGCGCAGTGGACGACGAACGTGGCCACGACGTCAATGGGGTGCCTTACGTGCTGCGGTCTGGTCCGGCGGCGCTTGGGCTGCGACTCAGGTGCGCCGGGAAGTCTGGTCGGCAGACAACTGCCGTCTGCCCTGGAGCTCCGGATGCCCGACCCGTCGCCTGCCCACGCACCTCACCTGCGGGGTGGGGTGTCGAGGGTGGGGAGAGGGTTCCTGCGATGGTTGCGGCATGAGCCCATCCGCGCTCGTTCAGGTCGGGTCGTCGTACCGCTCTTCGGAGAGATCACATCGCGGAACGTCGAGCGCGTAGGCCGGGAGTTGCTGGAAGTTCTGCGCTCGCGACCTGGCGTGCTGGAGATCGATCTGAGTCGGGTGACCTACTTCAGTTCCGACGGTGGCGCGGTGTTCTTCATGGTGCTGCGCGCCGCACGGGAATCCGGCACGCGGGTGGCGACTCACGTCGGCCGGCAGCCGCTAAGTGCTCTGCGTCAGCTCGGACTTGAGCGCGTGTGTGAGCTGTACGCCGGTCCCGGGCCGGACAGCGGACACGCCGGCATGCAGTAGTCGCTGGAGCGGCAGCGGCTGGGACTCGGCCCGCTTGGACTCGGACGGAAGGCGCACGTCGCGCGTCGATCAGCCCTGTGACCGCCGTACCCGACGGGTGTGGTCTGCCCACCACCGTCGGCGCAGCCAGTCTCCGAGTTCGCCGATGGCGACGAGCAGCGCTGCGGACGCGGTACACCGCGTGACGGAGGCCGACTCGCCGAGCGCCGTACCCAGCAGCCAGAGGATCAGCGCGAGCAGCAGCCACCAGAGGGCGATCGACCAGGTGAGACGCCATCGGTGTGCCGTTCCGGTCATGGGTGTGGGTCCTCCTTGTCTCCGGGATGGGTCAGCCGCAGAAATGGGCGACAGCACCGACGTGAGGATCACGGGCGGCGAGGGCCCTCGTGGATCAAGTGGGCGGTGAGTGCCCCGATGAGCAGGGCCCAGGCTGCTGCGGCGGCGCCGATCTCCTGCCAGCCGAGCAGGACGGTGGCCGCCGCCGCGATGGCTCCGGCGGCGAGGGCGTAGCGGTCGGTGGAAAATGCCCACTGCTGGCGGGCGCTGCCAGGCTGGCGGAGTTCACCGAGCGCGGTCTTGATCACCAGTGCGGCCATGATGATCGCGAGGGCGAGGAGCGAGGTGCCGTCGGCCATCAGCCGGACTTCTCGCGCTGCTCGCTCGGATCGTCCCCGCCAGATGGAGTGCAAGCGGAATGCTGGTAGATGTCAGGGATGCCGTCCGCGTCCGCGTCCACGGTCTCCTCCTCGTAGAGGCGGCGGTAGAGACGGTTGCGGCGGCGCAGCAGCACCGCGGCCAGGAGGGCGGATGCCAGAGAGCCGACGAGGACAGCGGCTTTGACGTGTTCGCCGAGTGCGCCGGCGGGGAAGGCGAGCTCGCCGATGAGGAGGGCGACGGTGAAGCCGATTCCGGCCAGGGTGGCCAGACCGAAGACGTCGGCCCAGGCCAGGTCCGGGTTGAGTGTCGCGCGGGTGAAGCGGACGGCGAGATAGGTGCCGGCGAAGATGCCGAGGATCTTGCCGAGTACCAGGCCCAGGACCACCCCGAGCGGCTCCGGGCTGGTGAACACCTCGCCCAGGGCGCCCGCGGAGACGTTGACGCCGGCGGCGAACAGGGCGAACAGGGGGACAGCCAGTCCGGCCGACAGGGGATGCAGCAGGTATCCCGTGCGTTCGGCAGGGGACCTCCGCTCGCCCTCGTCGCGGGTGGTGCGCAGGATCAGGCCCATGGCCACGCCTGCGACGGTGGCGTGGACACCGCCGTTGTACATCAGAGCCCAGGTGACGATCCCGAGCGGCACATACCACCACCAGCCAGTGATGCGCAGCCGCTGCAGGACGTAGAAGACGACGAGTCCGGCGAAGGCGCCGACCAGCGCGTACAGGTTGAGGTCGGTGGTGAAGAAGACAGCGATGACGAGGATGGCGCCCAGGTCGTCGACGACGGCCAGGGTGAGGAGGAAGGCGCGCAGGGCTGCGGGCAGGTGGGTGGAGATGACCGCGAGGACCGCGAGGGCGAAGGCGATGTCCGTGGCCATCGGTACCGCCCACCCGTCCAGGCTCCCGTCTCCGGCCGCGGCGGTGGCTGTGTAGACGGCAGCTGGTACCGCCATGCCGCACACGGCCGCGATGACCGGAAGGGCGGCCCTGGCCGGTGCGCGCAGTTCGCCCACGACCAGTTCCCGTTTGAGCTCGATCCCGGCGACCAGGAAGAACACCGTGAGCAGGCCATCCGCACTCCAGTGGGCGACGGACAGGTCCAGGCCGAGGGCGGGAATGCCGAAATGGAAGTCGCGTATCGCGTCGTAGGCACTGCTGAAGGGGCTGTTCGCCCACGCCAGCGCGACCACGGCCGCGGCCAGCAGGACCAAGCCCCCGACGGTCTCGGTACGCAGGGCACGGGCGACCGCCTGTCGCTCGGGCAGGGGCAGCAGACCGAGGAAGGGGGGGCGGGTACGCGGAGCGGCAGCCATGACGGCGGAGACCTCCGAGGCATCGGCGACGACGGGCACAAGGCCCCTGTTCGCCGACCAGACTTCCCGGCACACCCCGCGTTCTTGACGCGTTCTTTACACCCTAGCCGTGAGGGGCGGCCTTGGGAATGTGGGGCAGGAGGATCCGGTGACGAGGGCAGGCAGCGCTGCCGATGCCACCGTGATCCCAGGCAGGCTGACGCACGGAACGGCGACCACCGAGGGTGTTGCGCAGCGCTACCAGGGTCAAGGCGCCACCGGAGGGGGGTGGCCCACCATGAGGGCGCCGACCGCTCCGCCGGCGCGGACCCAGGACGTGGATTCGTCCCACTCGTTCCCCGACCGGACGTCCGTGTGGAGAGGTCTGCCTTGACGGGCCGCTGGATTCACAGAGGTCTGGTCGGCCAGTTGAGCAGGCGGGCACCGATAACCGCGGTCTGCAGGGTGTAACGCTGCGTCGGGTCGGTGGGGTTCGCGCCGGTCAGGGTGTGGATGCGGTCCAGGCGGTAGGTGAGGGCCCGCACGCTCAGCGCCAGTCGGCGGGCGGTTTCGGCGGCCACGCAGCCGGAGTCGAAGTAGGCGGTCAAGGTGTCGAGGAGCGGGCGGGCTCCGCCGCGGGCCTGTTCCAGAGGGCTGAGGGTGCTGCGTACGAGGTCCAGAAGGGCCTGCCGGTCGCGGGCCAGGACAGGGAAGACCAGCAAGTCGGCGGCGTGCAGCACGGGGTCGCCGAAGCCCATGCGCTGGGCGACGTCGAGGGCGTTGAGGGCTTCTTCATAGCTGTGCCCGATCCCCACAGCGCCGTCCCTGGGGCGGCCGATCGCGACCTGGCCGCCGTCGGTGGCGGCGTGGGCCTGTTTGGCGAAGTGGGTGAGGACGTCGTCCTGGTCGCCGGGGGCGATGCAGACCATCCGGCCGTCCTTGGTGGTGAACAGTATCCGGCGGTTCTCGAAGCGGCCGAACAGGGCGTCCTCGACCCTGCGGGGCGCGGGGTCAGTCTCGTCGTACTTGGCGGGGCCCTCGGCGACCGCCACGGCGTGGACACGGGACAGACGCAGCCCGAACCGTTCGGCACGAGCGGCGAGATGACCAGGGTCGCCGCGGCCATGAAGCAGGTCGTCGATGAACTCGCGTCTGGCCGCTTCCTCCTGCCGTATGACGAGACGCTGGGCGCGCTCGTATCCGTCGGCGAAGGCGTCCATGGCCTGTGCGATGACGGACAGGACGTCGTCGGGGCTTGCTGTGCGTGGCCAGGCGGCGCGGGCGGTGGCGAGGTGTTCGCCCACCAGCACGCGCCATCCGTGGCCCGATGCAGCAGCTTGCGCGCCCAGTTCGCGGCGCGAGTCGAGTTCGTCGCGAGTAAGGCGGCGGCCGGTGGAGGCGGCATCCGCCAGGATCTCGGCGTACCCGTCGAGGAACTGGCCGGGTGTGTCGTGTGCGGTCATGTGCGCCTCCCCCTGTCCGGTGTGCCTGGTCTTCGGCCCGCGGGCCGTCTGGTCCCAGGATCAGTCGTTCACATGTACGGGTTCTACTCGCTCCGCGTCCACCAGGGCGACCTGTGTCGGGGCGGTGGACCGGCAGGTGAGTCAGCGGGCCAACGGCTCGGTGCAGCATGCGGTGAGCGGTCCGACGACGAGGATCAGGACGTACGCGGTGGCCAGGGGAACGATGCGCGGCTCGACGCCGACTGTGAGTCCCAGGATGACGATGGTCCAGGTGCCACAACGGCATCCCTACCTCGTAAGGGGTGAGGGCGTCGGCCTACGGCATCAAAGACGCGTAAATATTGCCGGAATGCGGCAATGAACCCCTCCGCCGCTTCATGTGAGGATCCTGCCAAGCCGGAGACCGGCGACGGGGCGAGAGGGGGACGGTACGCATGGCCTGGTTCCTCGGACTCGGCATCACGGGGGTCGTGCTGCTCGCCTTGTCGCTGGTCTTCGACGGGGTCCTGGAGGGAGCGCTGGACGGGGTCCTGGACGGAGCCCTCGACGGACTGCTGTCGCTGCCGGTCGTTGCCGGATTCGTGGCGATGAGCGGCTTCGGCGGGGCCATCGCCCTGGGCACCACAGGCATGGGTCCCGCGGCGGCCACCGGTGCCGGCGTGCTTGCCGGACTGGGGACGGCATGGCTGACGTACCGCTTCGGCCGTGTCCTCATGCGCGACCAGACGGCCGTCACGCCGGGCGGCGACGACCTCGTGGGCACCGCAGGAAACGTGGTGACTGCCATCCCCGCTGACGGCTTCGGTGAGGTACTGCTCCAACTCGCGGGTCAGCCCGTGAAGTTCGCGGCCCGCTGTGCCGAGCCGATGGCGCGGGGCGCCCAGGTGTGGGTGGAGTCGGCGCCGACCGCCACATCGGTCGTGGTCCGCCCGGTGGATCGCTGAGCCGCCTCACCTCATCTGTCTTTTCCTTCTTTTCCTCACGTTTGATTCGGGGGCATTGCCATGAGTCCTGTCGTCGTCGCAGTGATGGGAGTCGTCGTACTCCTCGTGCTGCTGGCACTCGTCGTCATCACTCGCTACAAGGTGGCCGGACCGAGCGAGGCGTTCATCGTCACCGGCCGACGCGGCAAGAAGGCCACGGATCCGGAGACCGGGCGGGTCTTCACCGACAACAGCGGCCAGAAGGTCGTGGTCGGTGGCGGTGTCTTCGTCGTGCCGTTCGTACAGCAGAAGTTCACCCTCGACCTGTCCTCCCGGCACATCCCGGTGGCCGTGCGCGGCGCGGTCACCCTGCGCGGCGTGAAGGCGAACCTGGACGGCGTTGCGATCGTCAAGGTGGGCGGCACGGAGGACTCGATCCGCGCCGCCGCGCAGCGGTTCCTGATGCAGCAGGACGGCATCGTCGGGTTCACCCAGGAGGTGCTGTCCGGCGCCCTGCGGGCGATCGTCGGCCGGATGTCGGTGGAGGACGTCATCCGCGACCGGGCGGCGTTCGCGGGGCAGGTGGCGGAGGAGGCGGAGGCGAGCCTTTCCGGGCAGGGCCTGGTCCTGGACGCCTTCCAGATCCAGGACATCACCACCGAGGGCTCCTACCTGGAGGACCTCGGCCGCCCCGAGGCCGCACGCGCCAAGCAGGAGGCCGACATCGCCGAGGCCGTGGCCCGGCGGGCGGCCGAGCAGGCGCGGCTGAAGGCCGAGGAGGAGATCGCGGTCGCGCAGCGGACTTTCTACCTCAAGCAGGCCGAGATCAAGGCCGAGACCGACGAGGCCGCCGCTCGCGCTGCGGCGGCCGGTCCGCTGGCTGAGGCTGCCCGGCAGCAGGACATCCTCGCCGAGCAGGAGAAGGTCGCCGAGCGGCAAGCCGCCCTGACCGACCGCCAGCTGGACACCCAGGTGCGCAAGCCCGCCGACGCCCAGCGCTATGCCGCCGAGCAGGAGGCCGAGGCCAAGCGCGTGGCGCGGGTCAAGCAGGCCGAGGCGGAGAAGTCGGCGGGCATCGCGGCCGCGCAGGCGGAGGCCGAGCGGGCCCGGCTGACCGGTGAGGGTGAGAAGCAGCGCCGTAGCGCACTCGCCGAGGCGGAGGCTGTCGAGGGCCTGAAGCAGGGTGAGGCCGAGCGGTCCCGGCGTGCCGCGATTGCGGAGGCCGTACGGCTGGAGGGTGAGGCCGAGGCGGCGGCGATCGGTGCGAAGGGCGCGGCCGAGGCCGGGGCGATGCGGAAGAAGGCCGACGCGTTCGGGCAGTACGGCGACGCGGCGATCCTGCAGATGCTCGTCGAGGTTCTGCCGCAGGTTGTGGCCAAGGCGTCCGAGCCGCTGAGCGCGGTGGACAAGATGACCGTCATCTCCACCGACGGCGCCGGCCGCCTCCCGCGCGCGGTCGCGGACAACGTCGCCCAGGGCCTGGAACTCCTCAGCTCCACCACGGGCGTCGACCTCGCCGAACTGTTCAAGGGCGTCACGCGGCGTGCCTCGGCGACCGGTGCGGTGTCGTCGTATGCCGCATGCCCCTCGGCCACGGCGACGGCGTGGGCCCGGGACAGTACGAGGCCGAAGCGTTCGGCGCGTTCGGCGCGTTCGGCCAGCCGGCCCAGGTCGCTGCGGCCGTAGAGGAGGTCGTCGATGAACTCCCGCCGCGCGGCTTCCTCTTCCCGTACGGCGAGGCGCTGGGCCCGTTCATACCCTTCGGCGAAGGCGTCGACGGCTTGTTCCACGGCGGCCAGGACGCTGTCGGCCGAACCCGCAGTGCCGGGCCAGGCGGAACGGGTGGCGGTCAGGTGGCTGAGTACGAGACTGCGCAGGCTGTGCCCGTGCTCCGCCGCCTGCTCGCCAAGGACGCGGCGCGCGTGGAGTTCGTCCCGGGTCAGACGACGCCCGGTGGCGGCGACAGCGGCGAGGATCTCGGCGTAGCCGTCCAAAAACTGCGTCGCCGTGTCCGACTCGCCCACCCCGCCCTCCTCCATGCCGGATGCAGCCTTGACGCTTTCTTGACGCCACCGGCATGCAGACCCTGATGAACTCTGCCGGGAACCGGCAATGCGCAGGTCCGCTGCGGCGACGCATCATCGGTTGCGGGGAGCACCACGGATGGTTCCGGTGCCGGACACCGGCAGGTGGCCGGCACCGGAACCCGCAGAGAACGGCATCTATTCGTCGTGGTACTGCTGGACTCGGTCCAGGCCGAGGACATGCAGGGTGGCGCGCGCTTGAGGGTTGGCGTTGCGGACGGCGATCTCGGTGCCCTGCTTGTGAGCAATGCGGGCCGCTGTAAGGAAGGCCGTCGCGCCGTCGTTGGTGAGGAGTTCGACCCTGAACATGTCAATTGGCCGGGTAGCAAGGACGTCCGTCAGCCGTTGCGTCGTCTTGCCCGCGGTAGCCGCAGTGATCTCTCCGCGCAGGTGGACGACGAGCGGCCCCTGCGAGGCTTGCTGAGAGGCAGGACGCGCTACCGACCAGACGGCCTTCGCGGCGACGCGCAGAGCCGTGACGGCAGCGATCAGGCACAGGATCTTGGCCCATACCGGCATGAAGTTGATGGCGGCCGCGGTGGCCAGGGCGCAAGCAAGCAGCCAAGCTGCTGCGATGAGCAGGCGGGCGGGTGGCAGTGGCGGGGTCATGTGCTGCTGCCTTCGGTGCGCTGGTAGATGTCGGGGATGCCGTCGGCGTCCTCGTCGACGTTTTCCTCCTCGTACAGACGCCGGTAGACGCTGTTCCTGCGGCGCAGCAACAGGGTGGCAAGCACGGCGGCGGTGAGCGACGCGATCAGGACGGCGACCTTGATGTGCTCGCCGACGGCGGTGCCCGGGAAGGCGAGTTCGCCGATGAGCAGGGCGACGGTGAAGCCGATTCCGGCCAGTGTCGCCAGGCCGAAGATGTCGGCCCAGGCCAGGTCCGGGTTGAGTTGGGCGCGGGTGAAGCGTGCGGCGAGGTAGGTGCCGGCGAAGATGCCGAGGATCTTGCCCACCACGAGGCCGACGATGACTCCGAGGGGTTCGGGCGTGGTCAACACCTTGGCCAGCGCGTCTCCGGAGACGCTGACCCCGGCTGCGAACAACGCGAACAGTGGAACACAGATCCCGGCGGAGACGGGGTGCAGCAGATGCCCGGTGCGTTCCCCGGGGGATTTCCGTTCGCCCCCGTCGCGGGTGGTGCGCAGAATCAGTCCCATGGCGACCCCTGCGACAGTGGCATGGACACCGCCGTTGCACATCAGCGCCCAGACCGTCACACCCAGGGGCACGTACCACCACCAGCCCCGCACGCGCAGGCGCTGCAGGACGTAGAAGACGCCCAGTCCCGCGAACGCTCCGGCCAGGGCCCAGTAGTTGAGGTCGGAGGTGAAGAAGATGGCGATGACCAGGATCGCGCCGAGGTCGTCGACGACCGCGAGGGTCAGCAGGAAGGCTCGCAGGGCGGTCGGGAGATGGGTGGAGATGACAGCCAGGACGGCCAGGGCGAAAGCGATGTCGGTGGCCATGGGCACTGCCCAGCCGTCCATGCTGCCCGCCCCGGCCGTGACAGTGACCGCGTACAAGGCGGCGGGTATCACCATGCCGCACAATGCGGCGATGACCGGCAGCACGGCCGTGGCCGGGGTGCGAAGTGAGCCGACCACCAGCTCCCGCTTCAGTTCGATCCCGGCGACCAGGAAGAACACCGTCAGCAGCCCGTCAGAGGTCCAGTGGCCGACCGACAGGTCCAACCCCAGCGCGGGTATCCCGAAGTGGAAGTCGCGGATGGTGAAGTAGGTGCTGCTGAAAGGGGTGTTCGCCCACACGAGCGCCGCTATGGCGGCGACCAGCAGGACCAGGCCGCCCACCGTCTCGGTACGCAGGGCCCTGGCCACAGCCTGCCGTTCGGGCCAGGAAAGAAGACCGAGGAACGGGGTACGGGGCGGGTTGGCGGCCAAGGCGGCGAACCTCCGGGGTGTCGGCAAAGGGCACACGGCCCTACGGACGCCGACCAGACTTCCCGGCACACCCCGCGCCATCTTGACGCGTTCTTTACACCCTATCCGTGGCCGGACCGTGCTGCCCAGTCGGCCCTGTGCGTGGTGCGTCAGTCAGCGCAACGTCAGACGCCGTTACGCAGCGCAACGAGAGCATCGGTCGCGCCTCCACCGCCCACGCCGGCATCTTCGCCGCCGGCTTGATCGCTTGCGCGTGATCGCCGGCCGCCACCGCCCTGGATCGCTGGTGCCTGGGTTGCCTTGACTTGATGGACGGTGCCGTTGCCCGCGGCGCCGCGGGGACCGACGGCTCGACCCGGTGGTGCACCCATGTGCCGCGCCGCCCGGAGGTGAGCAGGCCGGCCTCCTTCAGCGTCTCAGCGGTGTTCGGGGTTGGCCGCGTCGGCACGGCAGCCCGCGTCCCATTCGGAGCGCTGGTTGCCGTGGGCGGGGACGCCGCCCGAGCGCTTGAGCAGGGCCGCCAGGTGCATCAGGTTCCAGGTCATGAAGGCGGTGTTGCGGTTGGTGAAGTCGTTGGCCGGGCCGCCCGATCCGGGGTCGAGGTACGAGGGTCCGGGGCCGACCGCGCCGATCCAGCCAGCGTCGGCCTGGGGCGGGATCGTGTAGCCGAGGTGCTGGAGGCTGTAGAGGACGTTCATCGCGCAGTGCTTCACACCGTCCTCGTTTCCGGTGATCAGACAGCCTCCGACGCGGCCGTAGTAGGCGTACTGGCCCTGGGAGTTGAGCAGCGAGGAGCAGGCGTAGAGCCGCTCGATGACCTTCTTGGTGACGGAGCTGTTGTCGCCCAGCCAGATCGGGCCGGCCAGGACCAGGATGTCCGCCGCCATCACCTGCTCGTACAGCGCGGGCCACTCGTCGGCCGCGAAGCCGTGCTCGGTCATGTCCGGATACACGCCGGGGGCGATGTCGTGGTCGACGGCCCGGATCTCGGATGTGGTGACCCCGCGCTCCATCATGACCGCCGCGCTCTTGTCGATCAGTCCCTGGGTATGGCTGAGCTGCGGGGACGGTTTGAGCGTGCAGTTGATGAACAGGGCGGTGAGGTCGTCGAAGCGGTAGGAGGGGGCAGGCGACGTTGCCATGACGGTCTCCCTGGGCGGCGGGGGCGGGGCGCGTACGGCAGCGTCTCGCGAAGGTACCGTTTTGTCCTCTTCCGACGCGCCTTCGGCGTCTTACGGAGTGATGACGTGCCGGGCCGGTCACGGGTGCGCGGCACCGTCGCGGATCTAGCGTGGCCGTATGCGTGTACTGGTCACCGGCGGTGCCGGGTTCATCGGGTCCCATGTCGTCGAGGCGCTCACGGCCCACGGGCACGAGCCCGTCGTGTACGACGTCCGGGCGGATCCCGGCGCCGATGTGCGCGACCCGGCGGCGGTCGCCCGCGCGCTGGCCGGCGTCGACGCCGTCTGCCACCAGGCGGCCATGGTCGGGCTCGGCAACGGGTTCGTCGACGCGGCGGAGTACGTCTCGCGCAACGACCTGGGCACCGCCGTGCTGCTCGCCGCGATGGCCGAAGCGGGCGTTCGGCGTCTCGTGCTGGCCGGGTCGATGGTCGTGTACGGGGAGGGGCGCTACGAGTGCCGGCGGCACGGGGTGGTGCGGCCGGGGCCGCGGGACGTCGCCGATCTGGACGCGGGGCGGTTCGAGCCGCCGTGCCCGGTGTGCGGGGAAGCACTGGCTCCCGGGCTGGTCGGGGAGGACGCGCCGGTCGATCCGCGGAACGTGTACGCCACGACCAAGCTCGCGCAGGAGCACCTGGCCGCCGCCTGGGCCCGGTCGACGGGCTGCTCGGCGGTGTCGCTGCGTTACCACAACGTGTACGGGCCCCGGATGCCCCGCGACACCCCGTACGCCGGGGTCGCCTCCTTCTTCCGGTCCGCACTCGCCCGGGGCGAGGCGCCCCGTGTCTTCGAGGACGGCCGTCAACGGCGGGACTTCGTGCATGTGCGGGACGTCGCCGCCGCCAACGTGGCCGCGCTGGAGGCGGCCGAGGCGCCGAGCGGGGCACTGACGACGTACAACACGGGCAGCGGTGAGCCGCACACCGTGGGCAAGATGGCGCGGGCGCTCGCGGACGCATGCGGGGGACCCGAGCCCGTCGTCACCGGCGAATACCGGCTCGGGGACGTCCGGCACATCACCGCGGACTCCGCACGGCTGCGAGCCGAGTTCGGCTGGAAGCCCCAGGTCGGTTTCGAGGAGGGCATGGCGGAGTTCGCGCGTGCCGGGATGCGGTGGGCGTAGGACCGGTGGTGCTGCCCGTGTTCAGGAAGCGGCGGCGGGCAGCACCACCTCGAAGCGGCATCCGCCCGGGATGTTGCGTACGGTGGCCCGCCCGTGGTGGGCCTCCACGATGCCCCGCACGATGGCGAGGCCCAGGCCCGCGCCCGCCGGGGGCGTCCGGGCATGCGTGCCTCGCCAGCCGGTGTCGAAGACCCGCGGCAGATCCTCCTCGGGGATGCCGCCGCAGCCGTCCGTCACGGACACGACCACGCCTTCGGGCGAGCGCTCGGCGGCCACCGCGACCGTACCGTCGGCCGGGGTGCGGCGGATGGCGTTGACCAGCAGGTTGCCCAGGACGCGGCTCATCTCCTTGCCGTCGACCTCGACCGGAACGGCGTCCACGTCGTCGCCGACCAGCCGTACGCCGTGCTCGCGGGCGAGCGGGTCAGCGCCCGCGAGGGCGTCGCCGATCAGGTCGTAGAGCGAGACGCGGGCGTACGACAGCGGCAGCGTGCCCGCGTGGATGCGGGAGAGTTCGAAGAGGTCGCCGACCATGCCGTTGAGGCGTTCGACCTCGGTGCGGATCTGCCTCAGGTAGCGGTCGGGGTCGGCGGCGACCCCGTCCTCCAGAGCCTCGGACATGGCACGCAGGCCGGCCAGCGGGGTGCGCAGGTCGTGGGAGATCCAGGCGACCAGTTCGCGGCGGGAGGTCTCCAGCGCGCGTTCCCGGTCGCGGGACTCGGCGAGCTTGGCGCTGGTCGCCGCCAACTCCCGGCTGAGTGACTCCAGTTCGGCGGTGGCCGGGCCGTCGGGCGCGGCGAAGTCGCCGCCGTCGCCGAACGAGCGGGCAGCGGCGGCGAGTTCGCGGCTGCGGGCGACGACCCAGCGGCCCAGCAGTAGCGCGGTCGCGAGAGAGACCACGGCCGCCATCGCCACCACGGTCGTCACCACGGTGAGGTCGTGCGGCGACAGGAACATCGCCCAGGCGACGGCGAGCGTGCCCGCGAGCATGGCGACCACTCCGACCGCCGCGACCACGGTGAGCGACGCGGTGAGCGAGCGGCGGCGCAGCAGGCGCAGCGCACCGGCTCCGGCCAGGCCGGTGACGCCGGAGCCGGCAAAGGCGTACAGGGCGATGAGGAGGGTGTCGCGCACGGTCAGTCCTCCTTCCCGCCGTCGGGTTCGAAGCGGTAGCCCACGCCCCACACCGTCTGGATCAGCCGCGGCCGGGCCGGGTCGTCCTCGACCTTGCCGCGCAGTCGGCGGACGTGAACGGTGACCGTGGACAGGTCGCCGAAGTCCCAGCCCCACACCTCGCACATCAGGTCCTCGCGGCCGTACGCCCGTCCCTGATGGCGCAGGAAGAAGGCGAGGAGGTCGAACTCCCGGAGGGTGAGGGCGAGTTCGGTGCCGTTCTTGGTGGCGCGGCGGGCGGCCGGGTCGACGGTCAGGCCAGCCGCGCTCAGCACGCGCGTGCCCGCGCCGGGCCGTGCGCGGCGCAGCACCGACTCCACCCTGAGGACCAGTTCGCGCGGGCTGAACGGCTTGGTGACGTAGTCGTCGGCGCCGACCTCCAGACCGAGGATGCGGTCGTCCTCGTCACCGCGCGCGGTGAGCATGATGACCGGCACGGGCCCGTGGCCGCGCATCCTCCGGCACACCTCCAGGCCGTCCATGCCGGGCAGCATCAGGTCCAGCACCACCAGGTCCGGCCAGTGCGCGGCGGCCCGGGTCAGGGCTGCCGGACCGTCGTCGGCCCTGTCCACGGTGTATCCGGCCCGGTCCAGGTAACCGGCGACGACCTCCGCGACCGTGGGGTCGTCGTCAACCACCAGGATCCGCCCGGCCTGCCCTGTGACCTCGTACGACTGCTGCATGCCCCCAGCCTCGCACCGGGCCCGCCTCTGTGCGGCTTCGGTCGGCTCCCGGGGCTCCGACGTCCGCGTTTCGTAAGGAGCGAAGGACCGATATGTCCGAATCCTCTTCGTAGGGTGAGAGCCGTGACCACCGACGCGGATGTAGATGTCGTGCTCCCCTGCCTGAATGAGGCCGAGGCCCTCCCCTGGGTCCTGGCCCGGATTCCGGCCGGCTGGCGGGCCCTGGTCGTGGACAACGGCTCCACGGACGGATCGGCGGATGTCGCCCGATCGCTCGGGGCGACCGTCGTGCACGAGCCCCGGCGGGGTTTCGGCGCGGCCTGCCACGCGGGGCTGACGGCGGCCACCGCCGAGTTCGTGTGCTTCTGTGACTGCGACGCCTCCCTCGACCCGGGCCGGCTGGAACCCTTCGTTCGTGAGGTCCGCTCCGGCGCGGCCGACCTGGTGCTCGGCCGCAGGCGGCCGCAGAGCCGCGGCGCATGGCCTCCGCACGCCAGGGCCGGCAACCTTGCGCTCGCCCTGCTGCTGCGCCGCCGCACCGGTCTGCGCCTGCACGACCTCGGACCCCTGCGCGCCGCCCGCCGAGAGCCCCTGCTCGCCCTCGACCTCACCGACCGGCGCAGCGGCTACCCGCTCCAGATGGTGGTGCACGCCGCCGACGCGGGCTGGCGCATCGCCGAGCACGACGTGCCCTACCTGCCCCGCGCCGGCGCCTCGAAGGTGACGGGCACCTGGCGCGGCACCTGGCAGGCGGTACGGGACATGAGCCGCGTGCTGAACGAAACACCCGTACGCGAGAGGACGGCCCAGTGACCACCCTCCTCGTCATCGCCAAGGAGCCTGTGCCGGGCCGGGTCAAGACCCGGCTCACTCCGCCGTTCACTCCCTCGGAAGCCGCGGCCCTCGCCGAGGCCGCCCTCGCCGACACCCTGCGGACCGTGGCCGCCACGCCCGCCGCCCGCCACGTCCTCGTACTGGACGGCACTCCCGGTCCCTGGCTTCCGCCCGGTTTCGACGTCGTACGGCAGTGCACGGGCGGTCTCGACGAACGGCTCGCAGCCGCCTTCGCCGGGTGCGACGGCCCCGCCCTGCTGATCGGCATGGACACTCCCCAGGTGACGCCCAAGCTGCTCACCGTCGACTTCGCGGACTGCGACGCGTACTTCGGTCCGGCCGAGGACGGCGGCTTCTGGGCCCTCGGGTTGGCAGAGCCCGACCCCGCCCTGCTCCGGGGCGTGCCCATGTCGACGCCGGTCACCGGCGCCGTACAACGGGAGCGGCTCGTGCGCGCGGGGCTGCGCGTACGGGACCTGCCCCGCCTGCGGGACGTCGACACGGCCGCCGACGCCCACGCCGTCGCCGCACTCGCCCCGCACGGGACCTTCGCGGCACGGCTGGCCCGGTGCCGGGCGGCGACGCGCCCATGACCACGACGCCTGCCGCCTGGGCCGCCGCCGACCCGTACGCCACCGCCCTCCAGGCCGGTCGCGGCCCGCTGTTTCTGCGCCGCGCCGACGGATGGCTGCTACCGCTCGACGTCGAACGCTGGTGCGCGCATGCCGACCCGGTCGACCTGGACGTACTCAACCGGTGCGAGGGCACCGTGCTGGACGTCGGCTGCGGCCCCGGGCGGCTGGTCGCGGAACTCGCCGCGCGCGGCCGGACCGTCCTCGGCATCGACGTCAGCGAGACCGCCGTCCACCACGCCGTACGGCTGGGAGGCCAGGCACTGCGGCGCTCCGTCTTCGACTCCCTGCCCGGCGAGGGCCGCTGGGGCACCGTGCTGCTGATGGACGGCAACGTCGGCATCGGCGGCGATCCGCGCGCCCTGCTGAGGCGGGTGGCCGGGCTTCTCTCCCCCGGCGGTCTGCTGATCGCCGAGACCGCGCCGGTGGACATCGACGAGCGTGTCGAAGTGCAGGTCGTGGACGTCCCCCACGGCTGCGGATCGGACGGCACGTTCCCCTGGGCACGGCTCGGCACCCCGGCCCTGCTGCGGCACGCCCGCCGCACGAGGTGGAGGGCTGTCGGTCAGTGGACGGCCGACGGCCGCTGCTTCGTCGCCCTGCGCAGCCGCAGCGCCAGCAGCAGCGCCGAGGCCCCGAAGAGCACGGCGGTGATCAGCAGCCAGCGGGCCAGGAAGCCCTCCGGAGACAGTCCCGTGCCCAGGCGGTAACGCCGGTCCACCATCCCGCTGATCAGCGGGAACCACACCAGCAGGAGCAGGCCGGACAACGCTGCCGGGACACGGACGTACATCGCCCACTCCCTGTGCCCGGCCGCACCGAGCCCCCGTACGACGGCCCGGTCCGCCACCGCGTACAGCGGCAGCAGGACGAGGTCGTGCAGCAGCGCCGCCCCCACGAACCACACCGCCACCGCGAACCAGTCGTCGGCGAGGAGGCGCACGCCCGCGTAGCCGGCGAGGGCGAACGACGCGGCGAGCAGCAGAAGCTGGAACGAACTTCCGACGGGAATCCTCGGTCGCATCACAGGTCTCCGAACGTCATACGGGCCACCCACTTGGTGTTCAGCACGCCGGGCGCCGCGGGCACGATGATCCGCGCCGGGAAGCCGTGGTCGGGGGACAGGTCCTCGCCGTTGACGTACAGCGCGAGCAGGGAGCGTGGGTCGTCGACCTGGTTGGCCCGCAGGGCGGCACGGCGGAAGGCTCCGCGCCGCTGGAGGGACTCGACGAGCACGTCCGGCGGATCGTCGACGTACCCGACGAGCGCGGCGAGGTCGCGCAGCCGCACCCCGCGCCACCACTGGTCGGACGTCGACCAGCCCTCGACGCAGGCGATGGGCAACGCCGCGCTGTGCAGGGGAAGGCGGGCCAGCTGGGCCCGGCTCAGGCGGACGGTGCCCGTGCGTCCGGTCACGACGAGGCGCCAGGCGTCCTCGGTCGTCTCCGCCGCGTCGATTCCTGCGTACCGGGCCGTCTTGTTGATCTGGAAGCCGTTCGGGCCGCTGCCCGGGTCGGCTCCGCCGTGCGGGGCCAGCAGGGCGGTGCGCCGCAGCAGCCCGTCGAAGCTCTGCCCGACCGTGGTCGCGAACAGCAGCAGCGTGCCGCCCCCGACGAACCACAGGGCACCGCGCCGCGAGACGGTCGGCGGATCCGGGCGCGGGGAGACCAGATCGGACGGGACCGGATCAGAAGGGACCGGATCGGACGGGACCGGATCGGACGGGACCGGATCCGACGGTTCCTCCTCCCCGAGGCGGCGCAGGTTCCGTACAGCCGCCGGAGTCTTCAGGACGGCGTGGGCGACGAACGCGGCGAAGAACACCCACGCCCCGTAGAAGTGCAGGGTGTAGAAGGACCCCGGGAAGATGTAGTCCAGCTGGATGTTGAGCACGCCCGTCACGAACTCGAACAGCGCACCTCCGACCAGCAACAGCAGCGAGATCCGCTCAAGGGCGTGCGCGAGCGAGCGGGCCGGCGGCAGCGCGAACAGCCTCGGGATCACCGACCACAGCTTGGCCAGCAGCACGGGGACCAGCGTGATGCCGAGCGTGACGTGAACACCCTGGTTCAGCCGGTACAGCCAGTGCGGGTCGGTGGGCCAGGAGAAGAGGTAGAAGCCGAGGATCCCCTTGTCCGGGGTCTTGTCGTTCACCGGCGACAGGTTCGGGTTGTAGGCGGCGTAGGACACCAGCCCCGTCACGAACAACACCGTGATCCCGCCGAGCAGGACGACGCCCAGCACCGAGGTCAGCCACGGGCCGCGTAGGGGGCTGCGCCAGAAACCCGGCGAGGAAGGAGACCGTGTCATGGCTCGACCGTAGGTCCGACACACCCCCGGAACGGCTCCGCGACCCATGACGAAACGCTGACATCCGGCCCGGACGGAGGTACTTCAACCCATCGCCCGGCCTAGCGTGCGGATGTGACCCGCCCCCTCCTCCGCGATCTGTACGCCGCCCTGGCCGCCGCCCTCCTCGTCACGGCGGCCGTACTGGTCGGACGGCACATCCAGCACTCCCACCACATCCTGTTCGTCAACTGGCCACCGTTGTTCGCCACTTGGGACCCACACGTCGGCCCCGGCACCCCGGCCGCCGTCCTCGTGGCGGCGGCCGTGGTGGCGTACGGCCCCGCCCTCGCCGCCCGACTGCCCTGGCGGGCCCTGCTCGCGACGGCCTGGGCAACGGCAACGGCCTGGATCGCCTCCCTCGCCCTGATCGACGGCTGGCAGCGGGGCATCGCCGGCCGGCTCACTACCCGCCACGAATACCTTCAGGTCATCGACCGCTTCGACGACATCCCGGCCACCCTGCGGGACTTCACCCAGCACATCCTCATCGGCTCCCCCGACAACTGGCCCGCCCATGTCGCCGGGCACCCTCCGGCGGCGACCCTCACCTTCGTCCTCCTCGACCGGATCGGCCTGCGGGGCGGCGGCTGGGCCGGGGTGTGGTGCATCGCCGTCGGCGCCACGGCATGCGTGGCCGTGCTGGTCGCGGTACGGGCACTGGCCGATGAGAGCCTCGCGCGACGAGCGGCGCCCTTCCTGCTCCTGGCCCCCGCCGCGGTGTGGATGGGCACCTCGGCCGACGCGTACTTCGCGGCGGTCGCGGCGTGGGCCGTGGCGCTACTGGCACTCGCGGTCAGCGGAAGGTCGTCGTGGTGGGCGGCAGCGGCCGGACTCCTCTTCGGGCTCACCTGCTACCTCTCGTACGGCCTCACCCTCGTCGCCCTCATCGGCGCGGCGGTGCTACTGCTCGGCCGACGACGCGTCCGGGAACGGCCCATGCTGCTCGTGACGCTGCTCGCCGGTCTGGCCGTCGTGCCAACGGCCTTCACCCTCGCCGGGTTCGACTGGTGGGAGGCGTACCGCCTCCTCGTCACGCGCTACTACCAGGGCGTGGGCGGCATCCGCCCGTACGGCTACTGGGTATGGGCGAACCTCGCCTGCGCGGTCCTGATCACGGGCCTGGCGACAGCACCGGGGCTGCGGCGGACGGGTGCCGCCGTGCTGCTCCGGCGGCGCACCGAACCCCCCGAGCACGTCCGCCTCGCCCTCCTCGTGTCCGCGGCCCTCCTCGCTCTCCTGGCGGCCGACCTGTCCGGCATGAGCAAGGCCGAGACGGAACGCATCTGGCTCCCCTTCGCGGTGTGGCTACTGCCGGCCTGCGCGTTCCTCACCCGACCCCGCGCCTGGCTGGCCGCCCAGGCGGTACTCGCACTCCTCCTCAACCATCTGCTGCGCACCGGGTGGTGACGCCAGGCGGCAGCGAGGAAGGTGGAAGCGGAAGGTGGAGACATGACGATCGACGTGACGGCCGAGCGCGTGATCCCGCTGCCGCGCGAGAGTGTGGCCGCGTACGCAATGGACTGGCGGCACGACGCCGACTGGACCCAAGGCATCCGTACGGCCGAGCTGACGCGGGAGGCGGACGGCGGGGGCTTCGGCGTAGGGGCGGACGTCACCCGCACGGCGCACTTCCTGGGCCGCCGCATCGACTACGTGCTGCGAGTCGCCGCATACGACCCGCCCGGGCTGCTGGACATGGTCTCGGTGGCGGGCCCGATGCCGATGCACGTCACCTACACCTTCGAGCCCCACGCCGACGGCACCCTCGCCCACATCCGCGTCCGCGGCGGGAGCGGTGGCTTCTACCGCCTGGCCGCCCCCCTGCTCGCCCGCCAGGTGCGGGGCAACCTCGCCAAGGACCTGCGCGACCTGCATACACGGCTTGTGGAACAGGGGTGAGACGGCGATGGCGTACGACGAAGGACTAGCCGAGCGGATCCGGGAACGGCTGGGCACGGACCCGGAGATCAGCGAGAAAACGATGTTCGGCGGGCTCGCGTTTCTGTACCGCGGCAACATGGCCGTCGGCGTCACCGGCGACGACCTCATGGTCAGGGTCGGCCCGGAGGCGACGGACACGGCGCTGGCGCGGCCGGAGGCAAGGATCTTCGACATGACCGGCCGTCCGATGCGCGGCTGGGTCGTGGTGGAGGGCACCTCGGTCGCGGAGGACGAGGCGCTCGGCACCTGGGTCGACGAGGGACGCGCGTTCGCGGCGGGCCTGCCGCCCAAGTGAGGCACAGGCACGGCATGCGCAGCATATGACGCAGCACACCTTCGACTGCCGACGACTTCAGGCGCGGCCATCGGTCATACAACGGACTGCACCGGACCAGACGGGAGACACCACCGCCATGACCACCACCTCGACCACCGCCGTGAAGGGCCCCGCGAGCTACTTCCCCTCCATCGAGAAGAAGTACGGCCGCCCGATCACGGACTGGCAGGACCTCATCCGCTCCTCGCCGCTGACCCGGCACATAGAGCTGGTCAACTGGCTGAAGTCCGAACACGGGCTGGGCCACGGCCACGCCAACGCACTCGTCGCCCACACGCTCGCGGAGCACACCGGCGAGTGAGGCGCGCAGCCGCATACGGTCTGCCGCAGCCAGGTGGCCGGGTAACACGCGCTCAATGCGGCTGCGGTCAGCGGTCATCTCCTGAGTTGCTCGTGCGCCGCTGAGTTCTCCTCGGTGTGCGCCTGCAATGACGCCATTGCCACCACCACTCGCTTCCAGACCTGGAGCAGCCGCAAGTCACCTGCAAGGGCTCTCCGCGCCTCCGGGAGAACCGCGTGCCCACAGCGTGCCCGTAAGGGCGGACAACCACGGTCATCAGCGGTGCGGGACCCGTGCTCTTCGTGCCACTCGCTCACCGTCAGGGCAGCGAACTCCCGGCCTGCTCACTCGTCTTCAAACCCTGGGTTCGGGATGTCTAAGTTGGCAGCCAGCAACGTACGGCCGTATGTGAGGCCGGTCAGCGGCAGAGCTCCATGATGGTGTCATCGAAGTGTGGGAACTCTTGGGTCGCTTGCTTAACGACGGCAGCCGCCGACTGCTTGTGGTCGGCCGCGAATCGTTCGGCGACAGCCGTTAGTTCCTGGTTGTGGCGCGGGGTCCAGTCGGGTTCGTATGAAGTGGCTGCTTCCCATGGGCCGTATCCCCCGGCTAGCAGCCACAAGAAGGCACCCAGGTCACGAGCCACGACACCGATCTCGCCCTCGGAACCAAGGAAGACCACGGGCTGGTCGATGAGCGGGCGGTTCGGCCGGATGAGCCAGAAGGCCGCGTATCCGCCGGTGCCGTCCTGGCCGAACACACGGAAGCAGTCGCCGTTCAACTCCGCGTTGCCCGTCCAGGCGCGGAACCAGTCGGTGGTCTCTTCGATGGACAGGAAGGCCGGGAATGGCTCGAAGTCCACACCGTTGCCGTCGTCATAGTCGAACGGGAGCACGAGTGCGGCGGCGAGGGCCTCAGGGAATCGCCGATCGTCGGTAAGAGTCACGCGGTCACGCTAGCGACCACCACTGACACTGAGGCTCGGAGGCACCACGTCTGCTGATCTGCCCCACCGCCGACCGAACACCTCCCGTGGCCGAGCGCGTCGAGCATCAGCAGGTCCACAGACTGCCCGACTCGCCGGAAGCTTACGGGGCAATGATCACTCGCCCCATGGCAGCTCCCGCCCAAAGTCGCTCCGCCGATCGCGCGATACGCTCACCGCCCGTATAGGCAGGCCAAGGCCGCAAGGGGGAGAAGCCGTGCAGCTCACCGTGCACTGGGGGGATCTATGGGCGCCTGCTTCGATGATTGTCCTGAGCGTCATCCTCAGCCTGGTAACTCGTCGGTGGCGGCACAGGCGCCAGGCCGCAGTGAGGTGGCGCTCACGGACTCACTGGGAATGGTTGCCGTTCATGTTCGGGCTGGTCGTAGCGATCGCAGAGGTCTCACAACTCCTTGACGTACCCGATCCTTGGATCACGATCTCTGAGGTGATTGCCCGTGCGCTCGCCCTCACCACTGTGTTCATGGCCGTCCGAACGGTGTTCATCCTCTTCATGCGCGGCACCCGACTCTTGTTCCGACGCAGAGGGGCGGAGAGCAGTAGCTGAAGAGAACCAATAGCCCGAGGTGCTGGCTGAGCCGATGCGCTACTCGACGACGAACGCGACAGGTTTCAGCTCTGCGGTACAGCAGAGAAGTACAGCAACCGAAGCGACCGAGGCCGGCTGTCATCGACTTGCGGCAAATGGCAAGGTCCGCGGGCCGTGCCACTCTCGTGCCAGAACGGACGGGGTCTCACGGGGAATCGCGGTACGACACGGGACTCAGCGACAGATCCCGGCCGCCTACGCGGCCACCCCTATCCTGCTCAATCTTGTCGAGCACGGCCGACGGTCGCGCATCAAAGACGCAGCTCTCGGCCTCCTCTTTGACGCACTGTGCTCCCTGCCGCCCGTCGGCCACAATCGGGTGGACACCCCCCACGGCACCAACGTCCCACTCTGCTGCGCCATAGCGCGGCGCATCCGCGGCCGTCACGCTGTCCTTCGCGCCCACGGACGTTTCGGCAGGCAACTCCTCGCAGAAGCAGAGCATCACTGGCAGTTGACCATCGAGGAGACGGAGCTCCAACCCGACGGCACTCTCACGACCATCGCCATACTCGAAGGCACGCCGCTCCCACCGTCGGCTGAGGCCGAACTGCACGTGCCGTCCTTCGTCCAACCTGCTGCGACGGTATGTATCGAAGCCCTGATGGCCGACTCGTCCGGCGCCGCGTGCCTCCAACTCAAGCAAACACCGACCAGGATCATCCCGGGATCAACCCTGTACGCGGCCGAATGCGGCCTCCGCGAACACTGAACGCCGCGCCATCCGCTCTCTGAAACAGCCGCACCACAACCGCACCAGATCGAGCGGGGAACGGCGGGGACTCACGGTGAAAGCAACCGAGCCCCACAGGGCCACGCCTCAGCCGTTCGCCCAGTTCAGCCCACCAACTGACCCCAGAGTGCCCCAGCTTCCCAAGCTGAGAGTGCGAGTTCGATTCTCGTCACCCGCTCCAGAGAGAAACCCCAGGTCAGTGGCCTGGGGTTTGTTTATTGTCTAGTCCAATTTGGGGGTGGCGCGCCCTCTGCGTGCCCTAAGTCGAGGGCCCAATTGGAGGGTCTTCGGGGGTGGGTCCAAGTCGCGTACGCGAAGAGACAGTTCACGCTGGGCGGCAGAGCACAGGTGTGTCTACTTCGGAGGACCCGGCTGATGACCGTGGCACCGCCTCAGCGCCCAGCCCAGGCCGGTGGCCGGAAGGGACCAGCCGCTGCCGACTGGCGCACCTGGATCGCCCGGGAACACACCCCCACCCCAGGCCGCCCGACCCTCTACGCCCTGCCCAGAGGTACGCCCACCAGGACCCCTGGCATGACGCGCTCCGAGGAGTACACGGCCGCCCTGCTCGCCGCCCTCGACGAACCGACCGGAACGGAGCAACCCGCCTTTGGGCCGACGCGAAGTCGCCGCTGTCCTCGCCTGCATCGGCCGCCTCGCCCGCGCACCATCCGCACCGGCACGGGCGAAACCCGTGACCAGATCGCCCAGTGGCAGGAGCTGCTCGACGATGCCGCCTGATTTCGTCGAACGGCGGGTACGCCAGGGCCTGACCAGGGATCCGATCGTCCCCGTCCTCCCACGTACGCCAGATCCGTACCGTTTCAACCCCGTCGGGCGCGTAGTAGCCCAACGCGGCGCGGTCGGAGGCCGTCAGCCCGTCGAACTCCGCGGCTTGTACGCGCGGGCGGGCCCCGCCGTCCGCACACGGGCCGGCCAACCGGCTCGGCAAGGTCATCCGTCTTGAAAGAATGCTAGTATCCGCCCGCTTGTTCGGGGGGATGGGGCCCTCCGTTGGGGAGGGGAACCAAGTGACTCGTCATACCTTCATGCGTGGCTCTCTTGCCACGCTCATCGGGTTGGCGCTCTCTATGTCCGCCGTGCCGCTGGTGGCGCCCGCGCACGCGGATACCGCGACGGAGACCATCGTTCCGGCCACCATGCGCACGACTCCGCGCCCGGCGTATCTGCAGAGCGCGGGGGCCTCCGGCTTCCTTGAGTACCGCTCCACCGCCGAGGGTTCCGGCCTCTGGTGGACCAGCTACGACGGCAGCCGAAAGCCGGTGGAAGGCGGCGAGGGACTCGCGCCGCGCACTGCGGGTGCGTACGGCACCGGTTCGGACGTCGTCGCCCTTCGCCCGTCCCAGAGCAGTGGTGGGCAAGTCCTGCTCCGGGACATGGGAACCGGTACGACGGAGACCGTGGCCGTCCCGGCGGGCCAGAGCTATCTGCAGACGTACGGACGTACGGTCCTGACCAGCACGTCGACGGGTGGGGAACGGACTCGGCTGTTCCTGCTGCACAACGAGAACGGCAGCACGGTGCAGAAGCCCGTGACCGGACTCCCGGACGGGACGGTCTTCCCCTTCTTTCCCAGGGGTTCCGCCTCTGGCATCCTCGTCAACTACTACGGCCCGGACCGGGTCTTCCAGTACGCCTGGGTGGATGCGGAGACCGGTGCCGCCACGATCCTGCCTCCACAGGTGGCGAACATGGACACCGTGGTGGGATCCGACTACCTGGTCAACTGGTACGACACGTCCCGGGTACGGGTGTACGCCAAGGGTGCCTACGACGCGCCCGCGCACGAGGTCGCGTTCCCCCACACCTCCGACAACAAGATCCTCGGCGTCGTCGGTGACGCGCTCGTCGTCGCGCGGCGCAGCGACTCCTCCGTCTGGAGCGTGTCAGCGCTGCCCTTCGACGGCTCCGCAGAGCTGCCCCTGGTCGAGCGGGCGGATCTCGCTGCCGTCGTGACCCCCGACGGCGGCCTGGTCCTCGCCGGCGGAGAGTCCTCTCTGGACTACGGCATCGCCAAGGTCGAAGCGGGGGCCGACGGTATGCCCCGGGCCCGCCGGATCGTGGACCTTCCGGCCGTGCCCATGGGGATCGAGTCGCTCGATCTGAGCGGCGGCGAGCTGACGACCTACGAGTCCGGCGACGGGGCGACGCACCTGTACAGCCGGTCGCTGGCCACGGCGGGGACCCTGACGGCGGGCACGCGCACGGACCGGGGAGCGACCCCGAGGTGCGGGGTCATGGCCGGGGACTACGGGGACTGTCCCGACCTGTCGGGTACGGGTGACGGCCGGGCGGTCATCCGGAACACGGCCGGGGAGGTCTCCGTCCTGGACCGGGGGCAGTCCCTTCCCGGCACCGTGTTGACCTCCGGCCTCCGGGACGACCATGGCCTCGTGGACGTCGAGGGCCGGTATGCGGCCTGGCGTGGGCCCTCGCCCGCGGGAGACGGCCTGATGGTGGCGGATCTGGACACACGGAAGGTCGTGCTCACCCGCACGGGCGCGGCCGGTGCGGTCCCCTCCGCCCTGTGGGGGGAGACGCTGTGGACGGCGGCCAGGGACGGCGGTGTCACGGCCACGGAGGTGCGTTCGGGCAACACGATCACGTCGTTCCGGGTGGTCGGCAGCGGCTGCGGAGTGGGCGACTTCCAGGCGGTGGGACGCTGGGTGTACTGGTCCGGCTCGTGCGATCTTCCCCAGGGCAGCGTGCAGAAGGCCTTTGTGTACGACACCCGTAGGAAGACGCTCATCGCCGTGCCCACCGGGGGAGAGAAGCACCTGGGCGACGGCTTCCTGGTCACGCGTGACTCCGGATCCGGGGCGCTGACCCTCACGGACGTCACGAGCGGCTCCGCGGTGAGCCGGACCCTGGCGGCCAAGGCCGGAAAGTGGGACGTCGATCCGTACACCGGCCTGGTCGGTTACGTGGACCCGGCCTCCCAGGACATCCATGTCGTACGGAGCGGTATCCCCGCCACGGACATCGCGGTCCTGGGAGCGAGGACGGAACCTTCGGTCAGCCTGGTGGACTCGGCGTCCTCGTGGGACGGCACATGGTGGCTGTCGAAGACGGCCGCCTCGTGGACGCTGGTGCTCAGGAACAAGGCGACCGGGGCCACCGTGCGGACGCTGTCCGGTGGCGCCGCGCACGACGCGGTCCATGCGTCGTGGAACGGCAGGACGTCGACGGGCGCGTATGTGCCGAACGGCACGTACAACTGGACGCTGACGGTGGCCCCGGCCGACCAGCACGGTGCGTCGGCGACGGCGTCCGGCTCGCTGAAGCTGACCGGCGGTGCCGCGGTGAGACGCGACCATGTCGGGTCCGACGGCATCGGTGACCTGCTCACGCTCACCTCCCAGGGTGCGCTCTCCTTCCACCGGGGCGACGGCGCCGGGAAGTTCTCGACGAAGACCTCGGCTTCGGGCTGGCCGGCGTCGACCACGGTGGTGCCGTTCGGAGACCTGAACGGCGACCGCTGCAACGACGTGCTCGTGCGGCTCAGCAGCGGTGCGCTGCGGGCATACCGCCCGGGGTGCGGCAAAGCGCTGACGACATCCACGCCGTACACCACGCTGGGAACGTCGGGCTGGAACCAGTACAACGTGCTGACCTCACCGGGCGACATCACCGGTGACGGCCGGGCGGACCTGATCGCCCGCCAGGCGTCCACCAGTGACATCTACCTGTACAAGGCCACAAGCAGCGGAAAGCTCTCGGCACGGGTGAAGGTCTTCTCCAAGTGGTCCGGTTACAAGAAGATCATCGGCGTCGGCGACCTCAACGGTGACGGGTACGGAGACCTGCTGGCGCAGGACACATCGAACAAGCTGTGGCGGTACGCGGGCGCGGCGACCGGCGGCTTCAAGGCACGGGTCAAGGTGGCCGACAACTGGGGTGCCTCCTACAACGTCGTGGTGGGCGTCGGCGACATCACCGGGGACGGGAGGGCGGACATCGTCTCCCGCGACACCTCCGGCAAGCTGTGGCGCAACAACGGCGACGGCAAGGGCTCATTCGGTCCCCGCACCGGGATCGCCGCCGGCTGGCAGGGATACAAGGCCCTGTACTGACCACCTGTGACAGGTCGCGTCCGAGGGAGTGCCCACCCCCCGACCCCAGAGCCCGCAAGCTCACCTGGGTCGGGGCGTGCCGACGGGTGCCTTCCGCAGGTCAACACGGCTCTTGGCATGGGCCGGTTGCGGACGTCGCCCACATGGGTGAAGATCAAAGTGCCCCAATCGAGGCAATCCGTGAAAGGGGAACCACATGCGCATTCGACGAACCTTCGCCGCCGTCATCGCCACGGCAGCCCTCGCCGGACTCGGCCTCACAGGCGCCGCCACCGCAGCACAGGCTGCCCCATCCGACGTCACCCCTTCCGAGTGCAAGCAGGGCGGCGGAACGGCCGATCTGACGGACAACCTCTGCAAGGGCGGTACGCACGACGGGGAGAAGGTCGACTAAAACCCCACAAGGCGCCCCGCAGCCACGCGCCGCGGGGCGCTCCCGCGCGAGCTGGCCGGGAGAGTCGCAGGGACTGTGCCGACCCGTCGGGCACGCCAGGTCCGAGTCGGCCCGGAAGCATGCGGCGGGTGGGAGCTCCCGAACGCCGTCGCGCGCGAGCGCAGCGAGCTGCCAAGGTTTGCGCGGCCGTAGGCCGCACCTTCTCCGGCGGAGATCGCGGCGCGGCTCGGAATCGCCGAGGGCGAGCTGTGTGTCCGGACGACGTACGAGTTCCTGGCGGACGGCAGGCCAGTGCAGCTGTCGACGAGTTGGGAGCCGTACGACCTCACCGCCGGCACTCTCGTCGTCCTCCCTGAGGGAGGGCCCCACGCGGGGGCGGGCGTGGTGAACCGCATGGCCGTAATCGGGGTCACCGTCAGCCACGCCGTGGAGCAGCCGGAGCCAAGGCAGGCGACTGCCGAGGAGGCATCACTGCTCGGCATCCAGAAGGCCGCGCTCGTCACGCACATCCGGCGGACGTACTACAGCGTCCAGGGGCGACCCGTGGAGACGGCGGACATCGTGGTGCCCGTCGCTCATTGCGAGATCGTCCATGAGATCCCGATCAACCGTTGGCGGGCGGGCGACCGACGGCGTCCGCGTCGGTCAGCGGGTGCGGAGACTGCTGGTGTACACGTCCGTACGGTTCTGTGGTGCGCCGGAGTGGGTCTTGGTGAGCACCGCCCGTACTCCCTTGCCGTCTGCCACCAGGCCTTGGTAGTCGCCGAGGAAGTAGCCCCCGGCGAACGGCGCCTGCAGCCAGTCGAAGACCCGCGAGATCCGTCGTTCGGTCCGGAGCTTCGGGTTTCCGTGCTGCAGCGTGGCCAGTTGGTAGGCGGTGGGCAGGGTGGTGGTGTTGCCGGGCTTGAGGAAGCGCAGGTCGTAGTAAGTGAGCGCGACCGTTCCCCGCTCGGTGACCGCGATCGACGGTGAGAAGGCCGGAACGCCCTTGGGGCTGATCAACTCCGGGGTCCCCCAGGTGCGTCCGCCGTCGGTGGACCGCACAAGCTGCACGGAGTCGAACTTTCCACCGGAGAAGTCCGAGCCCTCGTAGGCCATGTACAGCGTGCCTGTCTTGGGGTCGACGGCCGGGCTCGGCAGGGTGGCCGCGGCGCGCAGCAGTTTGGTGGGGTCGTTCGGGTCGACCTCCGGTACGGAGGTGTCCCGGGCCACAGTGACCGGGGCGCTCCAGGTCTCTCCGGCGTCGGTCGAGGTGACCACCTCGTAGCGGGCTTCGACGACGGTGCTCAGGTCGTCGGAGTAGGTGATCCGGTCGAAGAAGTCGTACAGGGTGCCGGTGCGCCGGTCGACGACGATCAGATGGCCGATGGTCTGGGTGTTGGGCACGGTGCTGGTGTCGACGAACGGCCGGGCCTTGCTCCAGGTGCGGCCGCCGTCGCGGGTGAGGGAGATGTAGCCGGGACCGTCGAGGGAGCTGGGGCCGGGTGGGTCGTTGTCGAGGCGGTTCCAGACCTGGTAGGCGGTGCCCTTGCGGATCGGGTCGGCGGTGAGTGAGGGCTTGTCGTTGAAAAACGGCTGCTCGTCGACGTGCGTGGTGGTGAGGTTCTGCCAAGTGCGGCCGCCGTCGCGGGATGTGACTGCCAGGAGGGCGCTGCGCGTGCTCTTCGTGAAGTCGACGCCCTCCCCGCCGGCGTAGACCGTGCCGTCCGGTCCGGTGCTCACCCAGGGGTCGGAGGCCCGTTCGTAGTCCGCGCCGCCGGGGGCGCACAGGCTGAACGGCAGCGTGCTCCGGTGGAAGGTGTGGCCGTCCGTGGTCCAGCCGGCCACCAGGCCACGGGCGCCGCCGTCGTTCCAGCGGTCCTGCTGGAACACGGTGACCACGCGTTTGGGGTCGCGCGGATCGACGGACAGGTACGGCTCGACCTCGGTGGCCGGGTAGACGATGCTGTCGGGGGACCTCGCTCCGATGGTGCACTTCGCGTACGGATCGCCGTGGGACACCTTGACCAGTGGTGTGCCGTCGGAGTTCCGGTCTGCTGCGGCGGGAGTCGCGCCGGTGAGCGTGCCGAGCAGGAGCGCGGCGGTGGTGACGGCGGTCAGGGGCAGGAAGACACGCATGCGGGATCTCCTCCGGGCCTGTCGGCCGGGGTACGGGACCGCCGTCATCGGGGCGGCCTGGGGCGCGGAGGCGTACCGGAACGCGAGGGTGGGGCAACTCCGCTTGGTCCTTTTCGGCGTTGCAGCCGGTGCCCTTGATGGGCCGAACGACGGAGTCATCCCCGGGGTCGTCCAGGGCCTGTCCGGCGGATCAGGTTGCAGGGAAGCACCGGCACCTCGTAGGTGCCGGTGAGCGGGGCTTGGTGCGTGCGGCTGCAAGGCGGAGGAG